>DATNCF010000680.1:0-4465 GCA_035571675.1 Burkholderiales bacterium
GAGCTGTCGCGCTCGCGCGACGAGCTGCGCGCCCTGTCGGCCCACCTCGCCCAGACGCGCGAGGCCGAGCGCGCGCGCATCGCCCTGGAAATCCACGACGACATCGGCGGCATCCTCACCGGGCTGCGCGCCGACATCGCCTGGCTGCGCCGGCGCGCCGGCGGCGACGACAAGGTGGCCGAGAAGCTGCAGTACATGAGCGACCTCATCGACAGCGCGGCCGCGGCCAGCGTGCGCATCCAGCGCGACCTGCGCCCGGCGGTGCTGGACTTCGGGTTCGTCTCGGCCATGGAGTGGCTGGCGCGCGATTTCCGCAAGCACGCCGGCATCGCCTGCGAGTTCACCTGCAACAACGAGGAAGTGGAAGTCGAACTGGGCCGCGCCACCGCGGTGTTCCGCATCTTCCAGGAACTGCTCACCAACATCACCAAGCACGCCGACGCCCAGAACGTGAGCGCGCACCTGCACATCGACGACGACAACATCATCCTCGAAGTTTCCGACGACGGGCGCGGGGTGATCATGCACAACCGGCGCAAGCAGGGTTCCTTCGGCATCCGCGGCATGCACGAACGGGCGCTGGAACTGGGCGGCAGCTTCACCATTTCGGCCGGGCCGCGCGGCGGCACCCTGGCAGTGCTGCGCGCGCCGCGCACCGTGCCCGACCCCATGGCCGGCGCGGAGCCCATGAACGGCGCGGGAAACATCAGCAGCGAGGAAGCGGAAACATGATCAAGGTGGTGCTGGCTGACGACCATGCCGTGGTGCGCCGGGGCATCCGGCAGATTCTCACCGATCACCAGGACATCGAAGTGGTGGGCGAGGCCGCCAATGCCGGCGAGCTGACCCAGTTGCTGCGCCAGCAGCCCTGCGACGTACTGCTGCTCGACATTTCCATGCCCGGCAAGAACGGCATCGACGCGCTCAAGGCCCTGAAGAAGGAATGGCCGCGGCTGCAGGTGCTGATGCTGTCCATGTACCCGGAAGACCAGTTCGCCCTGCGGGCGCTGCGCGCCGGGGCCTCGGGTTACCTGACCAAGCACGCTCCGCTGGAAAACCTGCCTGAGGCCGTGCGCCGCCTGGCCTCGGGCAAGAAATACATCACCCCCGAGGCGGCCGAGTTCATGGCCGACGTGCTGGACGACAACCGCGATGTGCCCCCGCACGAGCTGCTGTCCGACCGCGAGTTCCAGACCCTGCGGCTGATCGCCTCGGGCAAGACGCTGTCGGGCATCGCGGACGAGCTGTGCATCAGCCCCAAGACCGTGAGCGTGTACCGGGCCCGGCTGCTGGAAAAAATGAAGCTCAAGAACAACGCCGAGCTCACGCACTACGCGCTGAAGAACAACCTGACCGAATAGCCGGCGGTTTACGGGGGTTACCCGGCGGCCCGGCCCTCTTCCAGTTCCGCCGCCGCGCGGATGTCATCGGGCCGTTCCTCGCGATGTCCGGGCGCCTTGCGCACGGGCCTCGGATCGCCGGTTAGGAAGCGCTTGACGTCGCTCAGGACGGGACCCACCCGGCTGATCGCCGTCCTCAGCTCTTCGCGGGAAACGCTCAGGCGCTGCGCCCAGATCACGACTTCCGCCGGGTCGATGTGCGTGGTCGCGTCGCGCTCCTGGACCTGCAGTGCCGCTTCATCGCGAAGGGGACCGGACCGGGAGGCCGTTTCCGAGCCGTTTCCTCGCGCTTGTGCGTCCACGTTCGCTTGTGCGTCCACGTCCGCTTGGGGACCTTGGTCGGCCTCGCGCACCGCGGCCGGCTCCTGTTCCTGCGCCCGGTCCGCGTTCGAGTTCCTGTCCGGGGCAGCGGTCGCGGCGCCGACATCCGCTATGAACCGGGCACCGGTGGCGACGATCTCCCTGGCATAGCGGGCGGAAACGCGGCCCGCCGACTCCAGTCCCATGACGCCGACCCCGAGAGCGTCCATGGGGTTGCGCACTTTCCCTAGCTGACGGGTGACGTTGAGGGTTTCGTTGAAGCCCTCGCCAGTGGCCCGCCATGTCGCTTCAAAGAGGCGGCCGGCGGCCGCGGTCCCGCATTGCGCCAGGCGGCTCAGCGCCGCGGTGGTTCCTTCGATCGAGGCCATGACATCCTTCCGAGCATGAGTGAATTGCCCATCATGAATTGCGGTTCCCAGGGCCGCCAGCGGATAACCAGAACGGCGCTGTCGCGAGTCGCCTACAGGGGGCTCGCCCCGCGGGGCCTAGCGCTTGTGATAGGCCCGGTCCTGGAGAAAGATGCTGATGAGCAGGTACAGCCCTCCGGCCGCCGCGCCCAGAAAGCACAGGATGGCCAGGCCCGGGTAGCCGAATATGCGGAAGCTGGTCTCAACCCGCATGAGCAGCGCGGCGCCCACGATCAGGGCCGCGAGTATGAGTCCCGACGCTATGCGGTTGGCCACCTTCTGCATGCCCTCCATGAGCGTATCGGCGTCGACCGCCTTGACCCGGATTTCAAACCGGGAGTCGGACAGGGCATTGACGATGTCGTTGAGCTTGGCGGGAAAGCCCGTGATCAGTTGCTTGAACTCGAGCGCCGACTTGAGGAAGCTTCCCTGCGTCACGTCCTTGCGCATGCGCTGGGCCATGATCTCGGCCACGTTCCGCCGCACGCACGCGGCCGGCTCGAACTGCGGGTCGAGTATGCGGCCCAGTTCGTCCAGTTGCAGCAAGGTCTTTCCCAGCAGCGCGAGTTCGCTCGGGACATGCAGGCCGCTGTGCACGGCGAGCTTGTTCAGGTCGAGAAGGGACCGCCCGATGCTGAGCTGCCGCAGCCCCTGCCCCTGCTTCTCCAGGAGCAGCTTGGCCATGCGCTCCCTGAAGGCGAGGGCGTTGAACTCCGGCGTGGTCTCGCTCATGCGCATGACCACGTCGCTCGCCTCTTCCCCTTTGCCGTCGCTGATGGCGATCAGCAGCTTGACCAGGCTCTCCTGCATGCCAGGCGTGGTCCTGCCCACCATGCCAAGGTCGAGCAGCGCCATGCGCTGGTCGTCGGTGAGAAAGACGTTGCCCGGATGGGGGTCGGCGTGAAACAAGCCATCGACAAGCACCTGCTTCAGGTAGCACTTGAAGAGCTGTTCCGCCATTTCCGAGCCATCGACCTGCAGGGCGGTCAGGGGGCTCAATGCAGTCACCTTGCGGCCATGGACGTAGTCCATGGTCAGGACCCGCTTGCCGCAGTAGTCCATGACGGGCTGGGGGACGATAATGCGCTCGAACTCGCCCAGGCTGCTGCCCACTTCGATCAGGTTCTGCGCTTCCCGCTCGTAATCGAGTTCCTGGCGGATGGAGACGCGGAATTCCTCGAGCAGGCTGGTGAAGCGGTATTTTTTGCCCACTTCCGTGTGGGCGTCGAGAAATTCCGCGATCTGGGAGAGAACCTCGAAATCCTGCGCGATCCGCTCGGCGATTCCGGGCCGCTGCACCTTGACCGCAACCGGCTTGCCGCTGCGCAGCCGCGCCAGGTGCACCTGGCCGAGCGACGCCGCCGCCACGGGCTTGGCGCTGAACTCGGCAAAGGCCTTGGATAGCCGCACGCCCAGTTCGTCCTGGACGATCTGCTCCACCTCGGCGAAAGGAAACGGTTCGACGTTGTCATGCAGCCGCGACAGGGCCGCCACATAGGCATCGGGAAGAAAATCCGAACGGCTGCCCAGGACCTGGCCCAGCTTGATGAACGTGGGGCCCATGGCCTCGAGGTCGTCAGCCAGTTCTTCGGGCTCGGGCGCCCTCCCGGGAAAGTTTCCATCGGCGGGGTCCTCAATGCCGGCCGCCGAAAGCTGGTTCGCCAGCCCGGAGCGGCCGTATTTCCACAGCAGGACGGCCACCTCGGAGTAGCGCTTGAGTTTTGTGAAAGGAAGGGTCGCCTTCATGGTGGACCGCCACTCAAGGGTTTGACTTCCATCAGTGTGCCGCCCGCGGAGCGCTTGCTCTGTCGGCATCCACGCCATGGGAACGTAAGACATTGACTCCCGCAGGGTTAACGGCCCGGCCCGCCGCCCGGCATGGGCTAAAATCCGCTGCCGGCTGCAGCCGGGTTCCTTCTCCAGGCCGGCGGCGATTCGCCTCCGGCCACCCCACGAACTGAACCGCATGAGTCCACCGGCTGAAGCCGCCCATCACTATCCCGCCCAGGGCAGGGTGCTGCTGACCATCGTCCTGGCCATGGCGAATTTCATGCAGGTGCTGGACCTGACCATCGCCAACGTGTCGCTGCCCACCATCACCAGCGACCTCGGCGCGGCGCCCAGCCAGGGCGCCTGGATCATCACTTCGTTCGCGGTGGCCAACGCCATCTCCGTGCCGCTCACCGGCTGGCTGTCCGACCGTTTCGGCCAGGTGCGCGTGTTCACCTTCGCCACGCTGCTGTTCGGCCTGGCCTCGCTCGCCTGCGGCCTGGCCTGGACCCTGCCGCTGCTCATCGTCTGCCGCGTGGCGCAGGGCATCGGCGCGGGCTTCATGGT
>DATNCF010000681.1:0-2788 GCA_035571675.1 Burkholderiales bacterium
GTGAAACCCTATGCGGCCATACCCATGTGCTTCTGATACGCCGCTTCCAAAGCGTCACCACCCGCCTCTTCAGCCACGATCCGCCCCCGCAACATCACCAGCCCATGCGTGATATGGCTGCGCACGGCGCCCACGGACGGCTCGGCGACGATCACCGTCACACCCTCGGCCGCCATGCGCACCGCCGTGGCGACCAGCTCCCGCACAATCAGCGGCGCCAGCCCGGTCACCATCTCGTCAAGCAGCAGTAAGCGCGGCTTGCCCATGAGCGCCCGGCTCACCGCCAGCATCTGCTGCTCGCCGCCGCTCAAAACACCGGCGTACTGGCGCGCGCGTTGTCTCAAAACAGGAAATCGGTCCAAACCCGCTTCAATTTCCGCTTCACCTAAGCCCAACAATCGGGCCATCACTTCCAGGTTTTCGCGCACCGACATGCGCATGAACAGTTGCCGGCCCTGCGGCACGAGGGCCACACCGTGGCGCGCGCGCTGCATGGGGGTGAGCTTGCTCAGGTCCTGGCCGTCGAGCAGCAGCGCCCCGCTCGATGCCACGCCGCCGTAGATGGCGTTCAGGCAACTGCTCTTGCCGGCGCCGTTGGGCCCCACCATGGCGGTGATGGCGCCGGCCTGCGCGGTGAAGCTCACGTTGTCGAGCGCCAGCGCCTTGCCGTAGCGAACCGTCAGGCCTTGCACCTCCAGGCCCGTGCTCATGCGGCTTCCCGTTCCCCGAAATAGACCGCCTGCATTTCGGGACTGGCGAGACACGCCTTGGGATCGCCGTCGAACACTTTGGCGCCCAGGTTGAGCAATGCGATGCGGTGTGCCAGCGAAGCCACGATGTCGACGTTGTGATCGACCAATATCACCCCGCAGCCGTTGCGCAGGATTTCGGCGATGGCCGCGCGGATGCCGGCCACGCCGTGCGCGTCACTGCCCGCGAAGGGCTCGTCGAGCAGCATGAGCGCGGGTCTCGTGAGCAGCGCCCGGCCCACTTCCACCAGCCGCAGTTCGCCCAGCGTCAGCTCGCGGCATTCGCGCTCGATGTCCGCGAGGCCGAGCGCCGCGGCCACGCGCTCCACTTCGCCATGGGCAGAGTCGCGCTGGATGCGCGACCCCGCGCCCAGGATGCCGGCCGCCAGCTCGCGCAACTGGCCGGACAGGGTAGCCAGCGACGGCCCGGCCAGGCCGATCAACATGTTCTCACGCGCCGTGAGGTCGAGCGCCACCTGCGGGTGCTGGAAAGTGCGCGCCAGGCCGTTGACGCGCGCCCGCCGCGACGGCGCCCCGGCCAGCGGCCGGCCCAGCGCCGTGATGGCGCCGCTGTCGGGGCGCTGCTCCCCGCCGATGAGGTCGACCAGCGTGGTCTTGCCCGCGCCGTTGGGGCCCACCAGGCCCAGCACTTCGCCGGCGCGCAGTTCCAGCGACACGTCGTTCAGGGCGCGCACCGCGCCGTAGGCCTTGTTCACGCCGCGGCATTCCAGGATGAGGTCAGCCATGCGGAACGCCCTCAGCCATTGCGGGCTGCCCCGCCCTGGGTCTTTGCATGGCCCCCGCCCCGCAGCTTCTGAAGGCCAATGAGCACATAGCCCAGCACGCCGCGCGGCGCGATCACCAGCACCAGCAGCACGGCCAGCGAAAAGAACAGCGACCCGGTTTCCTTGAAGAAGGTGAGCTGGAAGGTGAAGGTCACCACCAGCACGGCGCCCAGCACTGCGCCCCAGGGCCGGTCCTGGCCGCCCAGCAACGGCATGAATATGCACAGGAACACGATGTCCACGGCAAAGGATTCGGGCACGATGGCGTGGTTAGTGACGGCGAACAGGCTGCCGCCCACCGACGCCACCGCCGCGCCAAGGGCCAGCGACACCAGGGTGAGCGTGGAGACCGGGATGCCGCAGGATTCCACGGCAATGGCGGCGCGGCGCCGCGCGCGCACCGCCACGCCGAAGGGCGAATTGCGCAGCCGCGACAGTGCCAGCGCCACGATCCATACCGCCAGGATGGTGAGCATGACCAGGGTGGAATTGCTCAGCGGCTTGCCCGCGAACACCGGCACGCGCAGACCCTGCAGGCCGCCCGAGCCGCCGGTGACCGACTCGGCGTCGACCAGCCAGGTGGTGAAGGCGATGCCGAAAAGAAGCGTCACCGCCGCGAGGTAGAAGCCCGACAGCCGCCGCGTGGCGAAGCCCAGCACCACGGCCGTGGCGGCCGCGATGATCATGCCGATGGGCAGCGACCACGCCAGGTCCCAGTCGCCGCGAGTGGCAAGCAACGCCATGGCATACGCGCCCACGCCCAGGTAGGCGTTGTAGGCCATGGACAGGGCGCCGCCCATGATGAAGGGCAGGTACATGCCCAGGGCGATGAAGGCGTAGGTGCAGGTGAGCAGCGCCACGGCCTCGAGATACGGGCTGCCGTGCACGGCGACCATGGCCGCGATGGCGAGCGCCAGGGTGACGATGGATTCAACCCATGCCGAACCGCCGCGCAGCATTTAGTGACGCACCCGGCGCGCGAACAGGCCCTCGGGCCTGAAGGCGAAGAACAGCGCCGCCGCGATCAGCGTGGCGTAGTTGAGCGAGGGCGAGCCGAACAGGTAGGAGGCCGCGATCTGCAGCGCGGCGAGGATGAGCCCGCCCGCGAGCGGCGCCCAGATCGAGCCAGTGCCGCCCATCACCAGGGCGATGAAGCCGAACAGCGAGTAGCTGAGGCCGGATTCGAAGTTCACCCCTGCCTTGGGCGAGAACAGCGGCCCGGCGATGCCGGCGATCAGACCGCCCATGGCGAAC
>DATNCF010000682.1:0-2063 GCA_035571675.1 Burkholderiales bacterium
AGGGGCGCGTCGGCGCCATTGCGGCGACGAAATCGAAGTGGGGCGATGAAATCGACGCCCTGCGCAGGCTCGGCGCCACGCATGTGTCCGTCAACACCATGGGGGATGGGCTGAAAGGCGTGGATGCGCATTTGAAACGGCTGGAAGAGTTCAGGAAGGACGTGCCGGCCTGAGAGCGGGCGGCACTCCTGGCTGTTTGCGCGGTCACAAGTTGGAGGAGGAAGAACGGAGGGTCCATGGCGCTGGAACATTCTCCACCCCCACCGGCCACGGAAGGCCGGACCGGGTCCAACACCAGCCTGCGGGGCGACTACAGCCGCGCGGACAGCGACTACGTGGTCGCGCAGGACTGGTCGGCCTACACCGCGGAGGAGCATGCCCTGTACGTGCGGCTTTTCCAGCGCCAGTCGCGCCTGGTGCCGCGCTATGCCTGCACCCAATTCCTCGACAGCCTTGCCCGGCTGGACGCGGGCAGCGCCATTCCGCGGTTCGACGCCGTCAGCGCGCGGCTGCGCCGGGCCACTCGCTGGGAACTGGTGGCGGTCCCTGGGCTCATTCCCGATGATGTGTTTTTCCGCCACCTCGCCAACCGGCGCTTCCCGGTCACGGTGTGGCTGCGCAAGCCCGAGGAGGCCCAGTACATCGTCGAGCCCGACGTATTCCACGACTTCTTCGGCCACGTGCCGCTGCTGTTTGAACCCGTGTATGCCGATTACCTGCAGGAGTACGGCCGCGGCGGCCTGAAGGCATTGGGGCAGGATGCCCTGGACTACCTGGCGCGGCTGTACTGGTACACCATCGAGTTCGGCCTGATTCGCGAGGGCGGCCATCACGGATTGCGCGCCCAAGGCAACGGCCTTCGGGCCTATGGCGCGGGACTGCTGTCCTCCAGCGGGGAACTGGCGCATTGCATCGACGATGCCGCGGCGCAGCGCACCCGCTTCGACCTGCTGCGCATTATGCGCACCCGCTACAAAATCGACAGTTACCAGCCGCGCTATTTCGTCATTGACAGTTTCGAGCAACTGCTGGCCGAAACGCGGCCGGATTTCACCCCCCTGTATGCCAAGCTCAGGGGATTGCCCGAATTCTCGGCCGAGGAAGCCGCGCCGGAAGACGTTCCCGCCTGAGGCCCGCTGCGCAAAGGGACCCGCTAGGATTTGGCCGGATGGCCGTAAAATCCCTTTTGGGAGGCCCATGCAACCCAGCGTGCGGCCCCCGAGCATTCTTGGCCGGGGAGGGCGGGGCGGATGCCGAAGGTCGCACAACCTTTCATCATCGACATCGAGGCCTCGGGGTTCGGCCCCGACAGCTATCCCATCGAGGTGGGCCTCGCGCTCGAGCCGGGCACCAAGTATTGCAGCCTGATCTCGCCGCTGCCGGAATGGACCCACTGGGACGCCGAGGCGGAAAAGGTGCACCACATCAGCCGCCAGATCCTGAATATCCACGGCCGCCCGCCCGCGGTGGTGGCCCTCACCCTGAACGAACTGCTGGGCCGCGCCACGGTGTACAGCGATGGCTGGGTGGTGGACCAGCCCTGGCTCAGCCGCCTGTTCAACCTGGCGCGTGTGCGCCAGGAATTCTCCATCAGCCCGCTGGAAGCCATCCTGTCGGAGCGCCAGATGGAGCTGTGGCACCAGATGAAGGACCGGGTGATCGAGGAACTGGCGCTGACGCGGCACCGGGCCAGCTATGATGCGCAGATCATCCAGGAAACGTATCTGCGTACCAAGGAGAGTTAGAAGAACATGGCTATTACGATGTACGGCATTCCCAACTGCGAAACGGTGAAGAAAGCGCGCACCTGGCTGGAAGGCAAGGGCATTGGATATGAGTTTCATGATTACAAGAAGGCCGGTGTCGACAAGGCGCAACTTGAGCGCTGGGCGAAGGAGGTGGGTTGGGAGGTGTTGCTGAACCGGGCCGGGATGACGTTTCGCAAGCTGCCGGATGCGAAGAAGGAAGGGCTGAATGAGAAGAAGGCGATTGCGTTGATGTTGGAGCAGCCTTCCATGATCAAACGGCCAGTATTGGACATAGGGAAGAAGCGGTTGGTAGGG
>DATNCF010000683.1:0-6613 GCA_035571675.1 Burkholderiales bacterium
CGCGGAGGTTGAACCAGGCGACATACTGTCATTCCTGGCCGACCCGAAGCTCGGGGCCAACAGCCGCTTCACCAAGTTGAACACCCGCGGCAAGTACAAGGCGCGGCTCTCCACCTTCTTTTCCTGGTGCGTGCTGAACAAGGCGAAGACCGGCGTCCAGGTAAATCCCTGCCGGGAAATCAAGCTGAAGGCGCCGCCCAAGCAGCGCGGCAAAATGAACGCGGCGGTTTACTGGGCGCTCTACGATGCGCTCAGTCCCATGGGCCAGTGCTTCCTCGAGCTCATGTACCTCACCCGCCAGCGGCCAACGGAGATCCGGCTGCTGCGCGAATCCCACATCGGGCCCGAGCGCATCCGCTTCAAACCGGGCAAGACCGAGGGCACCAGCGGCGAGGAGGTGGAGATCGTGCGCACGCCGGAAATCAACGCGTGCCTGGAACGTGCCCGCGCGCTTCGCCCAAAGGAGAAAGTCACCACGTTGGCCAAGCGCCGCGATCCCTTCATCATCCAGACCAGGGACGGCGACGGTTACGCCAAGAACGGAATCTACGAGGTGTGGCGCGACGGCGTGGACGCGGCCGGCTGCAAGGGCATCACCACGCGCCACGTGCGCGCCTTCGCCCTGAGCGAGATGGAAAAGATGGGCATCAGCCTGCGCGAGATCCAGCTCTCCGCCGCCCATTCGGACTTGGCCACCACGCAGATTTACCTCGACCAGTACCGGGAGCGGTTCAGCAACGTGCGCATGCCACGGCCTATTAGGCCGGAGCGCAAATCGTGAAACGACAACTTCCGAAGCGCATTCACTTCAACGATGGGCGCTATTGGCATGTGAAAACAACCGCCGGCCGCCCGACATGGACCCCGCTCACGCATGACCTTCCGGCTTCGATCATTATGGCCGAACGGATTGAGGCTGGCGTGGGTGTCGAAAGCCAGAAATTGCAGCGCGCGTTGCGCAATTGCTGGCGCTCCGCGAGGTGGCGCGCCGCCAAATACAAAATCCCGTTCGACCTGTCGTGGGAAAAGCTGTTGGCCCGCGCCCACGACCAACAATGGCGCTGCGCGATCACCAATATTCCCCTTGCGGTGGATCAACGCAGCCGTCGACGCGCCGGACCTTATGGACCGAGTATCGACAGGATCAAGGCCGGCCAAGGCTACAGTGACGACAACATACGCATCGTCTGCGTGGCCATCAACTATGCGCTAAACGAGTGGGGAGAAGATTTTTTTGCCGCCCTCGCCAACTCATTTTTGCGTCTGCGAAGGGCCAAAACTTAGGGACTGCTTAGGGACTCAAAATCAGCGCCAACGAAAAGCACTGATTTTTTTGGGAATTTGGTCGGGGCGAGAGGATTTGAACCTCCGACCACCTGCACCCCATGCAGGTACGCTACCAGGCTGCGCTACGCCCCGAGGAGGTGAATTATAGCAGAGGGCGTGCCCTCTCAAATGAGCCGCTAGGTGCGCAGCAGCTCCAGCACCGACTTCAGTTCCTTGCGCACCTGCGCGGCGTCGGGCACGGCGCTGCCGTTGGCCTCGCTCCTCGCGCCGCGCTGCGGGGCGGCGGCCTCCTCGAGGCGGTTGCGCGCGCCGCTGATGGTGAAGCCCTGCTCGTACAGCAGCTCGCGGATGCGGCGGATGAGCAGCACTTCGTGGTGCTGGTAGTAGCGCCGGTTGCCGCGGCGCTTCACCGGCTTCAACTGGGTGAATTCCTGCTCCCAGTAGCGCAGCACGTGCGGCTTGACGCCGCACAGCTCGCTCACCTCGCCGATGGTGAAGTAGCGCTTGGCCGGGATCGGCGGCAGGCTATCCTTGCTGTTGCTGTTCGCCTTGCTTTCCATGCACCTGCTCGACGAGCGCTTTCAGTTTCTGGCTGGCGTGGAAGGTCACGACGCGGCGCGCGGTGATGGGAATCTCCTCGCCGGTCTTGGGATTGCGGCCGGGCCGCTGCGGCTTGTCGCGCAACTGGAAGTTGCCGAAGCCGGACAGCTTCACCGAGTCGCCGTTCTCCAGCGCGATCCTGACCTCTTCGAAAAAGGTCTCCACCATGTCCTTGGCCTCGCGCTTGTTGAGGCCGACTTTCTCGAACAACATGTCCGCGAGTTCAGCTTTTGTCAGCGTCATTGTCCCCCCTTGGGACCCCTGCTCAGTTTGGATTTTTGCCTGCCCAGGCTCCGCCATTTTTTGGAGCACTCAATCTGATTAAAATCAGGGGGTTGTAGTTCTTACTTCAAGTTTCATGTCATCAACCCTCGATAACATATGCTAACTCTAACTTCTTAATTTTGCACCACAATCCTTGCCGGAGGCGGCAATCAGGGCTGCCAGAGCGACATCGGCTTCCGAATCCGTCAATGTTTTTGCAGTATCTTGCATAACTATCCGAAAGGCAAGGCTTTTTTCGCCTTTAGCCAGGCCGCTGCCACGGTAAACGTCGAACAGACGGATTTCGCGCACGCACGGCTGGCGCGCCCCCTCCAATGCCCCCAGCACAGCCGCCGAGGACACTCCCTCGGCCACCACCAGCGCCATGTCGCGCACGATGGGTGGAAACTTGGACACCTCCTGGTAGCCCGGCACGCCCACCTCCAGCAAGCCCTCGGCGTCGACCTCGAACAGGATGGGCGCGCGCGGAAGGTCGTATTTCTGCTGCCAGCGCGGGTGGAGCTCGCCCATCCAGCCGGCGGTTTTGCCGTCCCTCACAAGGCGCGCGCTCCGGCCCGGGTGCAGTGCCGGATGCGCCGCCGGTTCGAAATGGGCCATAAGGGGCGCCAGCAGCGCCTCCACGTCCCCTTTGACGTCGAAGAAATCCACCCCCCGGGCGGGTTGCCCCCACTGCTCCTCGGCGTCGGGCCCGAAGGCGACGCCCCCAAGGCGGATGGGCTGTTCCAGGCCGGCCACGCTGTAGTCGTCGGCCGGCCGACCCGGGGCGCGCAGGTACACGCGGCCCACCTCGAACACACGCACGCGCTCGAGCTTGCGGTTGAGGTTGTAGCGCACGTTGGCCACGAGGCTGCCGAACAGCGTGGAGCGCATCACCGAATACTGTGGCACGGCGATGGGGTTGAGCAGGCGGATGGGCTGGGTATTGCCAGCGAAATCGGCCTCCCAAGCCTCGTCCACGAAGCTGAAGTTCACGGCCTCGCGGTAGCCCAGCCCCGCCATGCGGTCGCGCAGGTCGTGCAGCGAGCGGCGCGCCTCGGGCCGGGCGTGCATGACCGCGGGCGCGAGGGGCGGGTTGGCGGGAATGCGCTCGAAGCCGTACACCCGCGCCACCTCCTCCACCAGGTCCTCCTCGATGGCGATGTCGAAGCGCCAGGACGGCGGCGTGATCAGGAACGATTCCGCTGCTCCCGTGCCTTCGCGTATGCATGCAAGTCCCAGGCGCTTGAAAATGCCCGCCATGTCATCAGCGGAAATGGCCACGCCGATGAGCTTCCGCGCCCGCGCCACGCGCATGCGCACGGCCTTGCGCTCGGGCAGCTTGGCCACCAGGTCGCGCACCGGCCCCGGCTCGCCGCCGCAGATGTCGAGGATAAGCCGCGTGGCGCGTTCGATGCCGTCGATGTTGTTGGCGAAGTCGACGCCGCGCTCGAAGCGGTGCGAGGCGTCGCTCGAGAAGTTGAAGCGCCGCGCGCGGCCGGCGATGGCCTCGGGGAAGAAAAACGCCGACTCGAGGAAGATGTTCCTGGTGTCCAGCCCGGCCTTGGTGGAATCGCCGCCCATGATGCCGGCCAGGCCGATGGGGCCCGACTCGTCGGTGATGCACAGCACCTCGCCGTCCACGTCCACGGTCTGCTCGTTCAGCAGCTTCACCTTCTCGCCCGCCCGGCCGAAACGCACGTCGATGCGGCCCGCGAGTTTGTCGAGATCGTACACATGCAGGGGCCGGCCCAGTTCCAGCATTACGTAGTTGGTCACGTCCACCAGCGCCGAGATGGGCCGCTGGCCGGCGCGCTCCAGGCGTTCCTTCATCCAGTCCGGCGTGGGCGCCGCGGCGTTGACGTTGCGGATGACGCGGCCGGTGAAGCGGCCGCAGCCCTCGGGCGCGGAAATGCCGAAAGGGAATTCGGCCTTGGCCTGCGCAGGCACCGCCTGCACGTCGGGCGGCTTGAGCGGCGCCCCAGTGAGCGCGGCCACTTCGCGCGCCACGCCCAGCACCGACAAAGCGTCGGCGCGATTGGGCGTGAGCTTGATGGCGAACACATGGTCGTCCAGCGCCAGGTAGTCGCGGATGTCCTTCCCCACCGGGGCGTCCTCGGCCAACACCAGCAGCCCCGCATGGTCGTCGGACAGGCCCAGTTCGCGCGCCGAGCACAGCATGCCGTGGCTTTCGACGCCGCGCATTTTCGCGGCCTTGATCTCGAAGGGCTGGCCGTTTTCACCTTGCAGCTTGGCCCCCACCAGCGCGCAGGGCACTTTCTGGCCGGCTGCCACATTGGGGGCGCCGCACACGATGCTGAGTATATGGCCGGTGCCGGCGTCCACCTTGCACAGCGACAGCCGGTCGGCGTTGGGATGGCTGTCCTTCTCCAGCACCTTGGCCACGACGACACCCGAGAACGGTGGCGCGACGGGGTGGCAGTCCTCGACCTCCAGCCCGGACATGGTGAGCAGGTGCGACAGTTCATCCGTGGAAATGGGCGGATCGACGAGCGTGCGCAGCCAGCGTTCGGAAAATTGCATATTTTTTGGGTTAGTTGAACTGGCTCAAAAAGCGCAGGTCGCCGTCAAAGAACAGGCGCAAATCATCGACGCCATAGCGCAGCATGGTCAGTCTCTCGAGACCCGAGCCGAAGGCGAAGCCAATGTAGCGCTCAGGATCAAGTCCGTAATTGCGTACGACAGTCGGATGCACCTGCCCTGCCCCCGAAATCTCCAGCCATCTTCCTTTCAATGGCCCGGTCTGGAAAGCCATGTCGATTTCTGCAGACGGTTCGGTAAACGGAAAGAAAGACGGCCTGAACCGTACCTGCAAATCGTCGCTTTCAAAAAAGCGCCTCAGGAAATCCGTGTACACCCCTTTAAGATCGGCGAAGCTGATGTTCTCGTCGATCCACAACCCCTCGACCTGGTGGAACATGGGCGAGTGGGTGGCGTCCGAGTCCACACGGTAGGTGCGCCCCGGCACGATGACCTTGATGGGCGGCGTGTGGGTGCGCGCGTAGCGCACCTGCATGGGACTGGTGTGGGTGCGCAGCACCAGCGGCAGGCCGGTCTCGTCGCGGTCCTCGACGTAGAATGTGTCCTGCATGGAGCGCGCCGGGTGGTTGGGCGGGTTGTTGAGCGCGGTGAAGTTGTACCAGTCGGTCTCGATCTCCGGGCCGTCGCCCACGTCGAAGCCGATGGAATTGAAAATGGTCTCGATGCGGCGCCAGGTGCGCAGCACCGGGTGTACGCCGCCGCCGCCGCGCCGCCGGCCGGGCAGCGTGACGTCCAGCGATTCTTCGGCGAGCCGCGCTTCCAGCGCGGCAGCGGCCAGGGCCTCGCGGCGGGCGACGAGCGCTGCCTCGATGCGGTCCTTGACCTGATTAATGCGGGCGCCGGCAGCGCGCTTCTCCTCAGGCGGAAGGTTGCCGAGCGTCTTAAACGCCGCCGGGAGATGGCCGGTCTTGCCCAGGTAGCGGGCCTTGATGGCCTCCAAGTGGGCCGGATCGGAACTGGCGTTGAATTCGGCGGTGGCCTGATCGACCAGCGCTTCGATGTTGTCGTTCATTGCTTATTATGAGGTTGAAAGCAACGCGGGCGCCTAGGCGCCCGCTTGCTTGCTGCAATGTGCCGCGATCAGCCCAGCTTGGCCTTGGCCTGGTTCGCAATGGCCGCGAAGGCGGCCTTGTCCATCACGGCGAGGTCGGCCAGCACCTTGCGGTCGATCTCGATCTCGGCCTTCTTCAGCCCGTTCATGAGCACGCTGTAGGACAGGCCCAGCTCGCGCGCGGCGGCGTTGATGCGGGCAATCCACAGGGCGCGGAACTGGCGTTTGCGCTGGCGGCGGTCGCGGTAGGCGTACTGCGCCGCGTGCATCACCGCTTCCTTGGCGACGCGGAAGACGTTGCCGCGCCGGCCGCGGAAGCCCTTGGCGGCGTCGATGACCTTCTTGTGCTTGGCGTGTGCGGTTACACCGCGTTTGACTCGTGGCATGACTGGCTCTCCTTGATAGCCTATGACGCCAAGTCATAGGCCCTGAAGTAGGGGGAGTTTGAGGGGGAAGTATTCCCCTTCATCCTGATTTATGCGTAAGGCAGCATTGAGCGCACGGAGCGCACATTGGTGGCATCGATCTGCTGGGTACCGCGCAGATGACGCTTACGCTTGGTGGCCTTCTTGGTCAGGATGTGGCGAAGATTCGCCTTGGAGCGCTTGATCCCGCCGCTCCCCTGGACCGTAAAGCGCTTGGCGGCGCTTTTCTTGGTCTTCATCTTGGGCATGACTCGTCCTTGCTATCTATGCGGCGCCGGGTGGCCCCAAATGGGAATGGGACGCTTTCAGACCGTGGCACTGCTTGTTTTACGGAACCGGGGGCGCGGCGAACCGCGCTCCCTTACTGCTTACTGCTTTGCCGGCTGTTCCGGAGCCGTCGTTGCCTTCTTCTTGACGCCACCCTTCT
>DATNCF010000684.1:0-2906 GCA_035571675.1 Burkholderiales bacterium
AACTCGCGCGTCACGTCCCACCCCTGGGCGGCGTACAGGTTGCAGATTGCGTCGCCGAGCGCGGCTTGCCGGCCGTGGCCCACGTGCAGCGGCCCGGTCGGGTTGGCTGAAACGAATTCGACCAGCATGTGCCGCCCGTTCGCGGGCTCGACCCCGAAGCGCTGGCCCGCCGCCAGCACTTCCGCCACGACCTGCTGCTTGGCCTGGGCTTTCAATCTGATGTTGAGGAAACCGGGGCCCGCGATGTCGATGGCTTCCACCCAGCGGCGAAAGGCGGGCGTTTCCATCAGGGCCGCGCGCAGGCTTTCGGCCACCTGGCGGGGATTCTGCTTCAACGGCTTGGCCAGCTGCATCGCCGCGGTACAGGCCAGGTCGCCGTGGGCGGCGACCTTGGGCGACTCGAATGCCGCCTTGTCGCCCGCGCCGGGTGACAGCCGTTCCAACCCGGCAGCCAGACTGGCGAGTAATTCTTTTTTCACGATGAGCATAGGGCGATTTTACGGGGCGGGCTGCAGGCATCGTCAGCGAAGTTCCGGCCGGGACGTTATGCTGGTATCCGTTGCGGGCTTCCCGCGCGAGTTTGCAGGAGTTCCATGAAGAAGCTCTTCTCCCTGATGGCCCTGGGCCAGGTGCTGTCCGTAGGCAGTACCTACGCCACGAGCCATACCGGCGCGGCTGCGGCCGCCGACGGCGAAGAGAGGCAGCGAACGAGGGTGGCGGCCTGCAGCAGCGCAGCCAAGGGCATGAAGGGCGATGCGCGCAGGTCATTCATCAGAAGCTGCCTTTCCATCGACGGCAAGCCCCCGGCGCAGGCCAAACTGACGATCTGCAATGTCGAGGCCAAGGGCTTGAAGGGCGATGAGCGCAAGAACTTCATGCGCAATTGCCTCAAGTAAGCGGCGGCGCCCCTGGAAGCTGCTAGCCTGCCGCGCCAAACCCTCGCGCCAGGAACACCGCCGCCAGCGGGATCAGCGCTATCACATGGGCCTGCACCATGACCCACCTGCGAGCGAGCCGAACCTGGCCTTCATCGGGCAGCCGGCCATCGGCGCGCAGCTGCCGCCGCCAGCGGATGAACATCAGCGTGGACTTGATCGACATCAGCGCCACCGCCACGAACAGCCCGACTTTCAGGTGCAGCAGCCAGTCGGTCCAGTACCACGCCGTTCCCTTGAACCCCCACCAGGTGCGCGCCAGCCCGGTGAGCAGCACGCCGATGGCGGCGGCTCCGTAAATGCGGTCGACCGTGACCAGGCGTTCCACCACCTTCGCGTTCATCCATTCGATCCGGCACAAAGCGGCCTCGCTGGAACTGAAAACCACCAGGCTCAGGATGGCGAGGATGTGAGCGTAGGCAAGCAGCGCTTCGAGGGTCATGAGGCCTTCCAGAAATCGGGTTGGCTGTAATTGTGCTTGAGGAAGTCGGTCCATAGCCGCACCCGCAGCGGCAAGTGCTTGCGTTGCGGGAAAACCGAGTAGATGCCGTTGGGCGGGGCCGCAAATTCGGCCAGCACTTCGGCCAGCCGGCCTGCCGTGACTTCGCTTTCCACCTCCCAGGTGCTGCGCCAGGCGATGCCGTAGCCGGCCAGGCACCAGTCGTGCAAGACCTGTCCGTCCGAGCAGTCCAGCGGGCCGCCGGGCTTGAGGTGAACGACTTCGTGGCCATCCGCCTTTGGAACGCGAAATGCCCAGCCCCGCGTCTGCGACGCGTCGCTGGAGAGCGTGAGACAGTCGAACTTCATGAGTTCGTTGGGATGCTGCGGCGTGCCGTGGCGTTTGAGGTAATCGGGCGTCGCCACGCACAGGCGCCGGTTGTCCGCCATGCGCATGCTGACCAGCGACGAGTCGGGCAGGTCGCCGACCCGCACCGCGCAGTCGTAGCCCTCGCCCGCCAGATCGACCACCCGGTCGCTCAAGTTCAAAGAGATGGTGACGTCCGCGTGCAGCTCGCGGAACCTCGGCACCAGGGGCGCGACGTGGCGGCGCCCGAAGCCGGCCGGAGCCGTGATGCGCAAATGGCCGCTGGCCTTCACGCCGCCGGCACTGACGCTCGCTTCCGCGTTGCCCAGGTCGGCCAGCAGGCGCTGGCAGTCCTCCAGGAAAGCGCTGCCTTCATGGGTCAGCGTGATGCGCCGGGTGGTGCGCACCAGCAGCTTCACGCCCAGGCGCTCCTCCAGCGCATCGAGGCGCCGGCCCATGATCGCAGGCGCGACCCCTTCGGCTTTGGCCGCGGCGGTCAGGCTGCCCCTGGTGGCGACCGAGACAAAGGATTCAAGCTGCTTGAGTTTGTCCATCGAGCGCAGATTATGCGCACGCAAGTCAGCAATCCGTCCTTCTCAGGCCGTATTGGGCCGGTTCACACTACTCGACTTTCACGCCCGACTTGCGGATCGCATCGCCCCAGCGCGCGTGTTCCGCCTTCAGGAATTGGGCAAAGCGCTCCGGCGACCCGCCCAGGGGAACGCTGCCTTCGGCCAGCAGCTTGGACAAAGTATCGGGCCGGCTGAGCGCCTTCTCGGCCGCCGCATTCAAGCGTTTGACCACATCGCTCGGTGTGCCCGCCGGCGCCACCAGCGCCTTCCAGTCGGTCGCTTCGAAGCCCTTGTAGCCGCTTTCGTCGACGGTGGGCACGTCCGGCAGCACTGGAACCCGCTTGGCGGAAGTGACCGCCAGGGCCCGCAGTTTGCCGCCTTTGACCAGCGGGATCGCCGTTTGCGGCGTCGCGAAGAAGATGTTCACCTGGCCGCCCATCAGGTCGGTCGCGGCCGGCGCGGCGCCCTTGTAAGGCACGTGCAGAAACTTCGCGCCGGCGCGCTGCGCGAACAGTTCGCCGGCGAGGTGGCCCACGGTGCCGCTGTCGGCCGAGGCCATCGACAGCGACCCGGGCTTGGCCTTGGCCGCCGCCA
>DATNCF010000685.1:0-2288 GCA_035571675.1 Burkholderiales bacterium
CACCAGCAGCGTGATGGCCAGCAGCAACAGGGTCGTGACATGGCGCTGGCCGTCGGTGGGCCCGGTGACGGTTTGCGGAGGCTGCGGCGGCGGCGAAGGGGGCGGCAACGTGCGATGAGATCAACTATGATGGGTCCGATCATAACCGCTATCGATACCGGATCCCAAAGGCCGGGACCACAAGGACAAAATGAGCGAGGAGACGCGCATCACCCGGGAGCGCCGCGACAGCCTGAACGTGTGGGGCGAGGAGCTGGTCTCCCACCCCATCGACCTGTCCGACATCCGGCGCTGGGCCATTGCCGTGTACTGGCCGGAAACGCCGCCGCGCCTGTACTGGGACGAGGCCTATGCCAAGACCACGCGCTGGCGCGGCATCGTCGCGCCGCGCGAGTTCAACCCCTTCGCCTGGCCGGCCGAGCGCCCCGCGCACATCCTCAAATACGACGCGCCGCTCTCTCCCGGCACGCGCGCCATGAACGGCGGGGTCACCGAAAAATACGGCGCGCCCATGCGCGCGGGCGACGTGATCCAGTCGCGCACCGCGGTGGTGAAGTTCGACGAGCGCCGGACCAGCCTGGGCCTGACGCTGTTCACCCACATGGAAACGCGCTGGACCAACCAGCGCGGCGAATGGGTGAAGACCCGCACCGGCATCAACATTGAATACTGAACCTGGGTGAACTGAGCGGAACATGGCCTGCAAAGTCTATTTCGAGGACGTCAAGGTGGGCGACGCGCTGCCCGAGTGGGTGCGCAAGACCGACCTCATGCACTGGAACCGCTACGCCGCGGTCAACGACGAGTTCATCTACATCCACATGGACGACGAGGAGGGCAGGCGCGCGCTGAACGAAAAGGGCGCCTTCGGCATGGGCAACCTGCGCTGGTCCTACCTCATCAACATGCTGCGTGACTGGGCGGGGGACGAGGCCGACGTGGTGGAAATGAGCGTGCAGTTCCGCGCCATCAACCAGAAGAACGACGTGCTCACCTGCAAGGCGGTGGTGACGGGCAAAGAGCACAAGGACGGGGCCAACCTGGTGCGCCTGGACATCAACGTGTTCAACCAGGACGGCAAGGGCACCACGCCCGGCTACGCCGTGGTCTCGCTGCCTTCGCGGGGCTGATCAGAGACTGGAAATCCGCCCGCCTCTCGGGCGGGGGGCGAAATCAGCCCGGACGAAAGTTCAGTTCCAGGATGATGCCGTTAGGATCCTTGATGAATATCTGCTTCAACCCCGTGCGCGTGACTTCGTTGATGCGCACGGTCAACCCCTTGGATTGCATGCGCTCCAGGGTGCGCTCGTACTCGAAACATTCCAGCGCGATGTGCTCGATGGAGCCCGAGCCGGTCAGGTGGGACACGCTCAGGTCGCCCACCAGGTCGCCCAGGCGATTTTTCACATCGGCGAACTTGCGTTCGGGAGCGGCAGGATCGACCGATTGCACGTGCACGATGGGGCGGTCGCCGGAATCGTAGAGCCAGGCGCTTTGATTACCGCCGCTGGGCGTGGGGCCGGACTTCATTTCCAGCACGTCGGTATAGAACGACAGAGTCTGCGCCAGCCGCGGCGTGAGGATGTTGTAGTGATCGAGCGCCTTGACGAGCATGGACTCCTCCGTTGCACTTGGCCTTGAGGCATTGTAGCGCCATCGGCCCGGGCGTGGCGACGGCGCCGTCGGGCCCTGGGGCGCGGCCGAGCCGCTCAGCGGTGCCGGTAGACGTCCTGCACGGCCTTGGCCGGCTGCCAGCGGGCCATGACTTCGCGGGTGATCTCGAAGTACTTCTTCCACAGCGCCTCGGCGGCGTCAGCGTCGCGCTGCTCCAGCAGGTCGACCAGCTTTTCCCTTGTGCGCATCACGCGCAGCTTGCCGGTCTTGTTGTCCGCGGGCGGCAGCGCCGACGAGGCGCCTTCCACGTAGGCGCCCACCAGGTGGGTGAGCAGTTCCATGAGGACGGTGAGGCTCACCAGGCCGGCGCGCTCCACCAGGGTGCGGTGGAACTGCCCGGCGCGCAGGCCGTACTCGTGGTCGTCGTCGAGATGCTGGTACATTTCCTTGATCTGGGCGCGCAATGCCGCGATGTCGGCCTTGGTGGCGCGCTCGGCCAGGCGGTGGATCACCGCTGGCTCGATCAGCGCCAGCGACAGGTACACGTCGTCGAGGGTGACGTTGCGCGCTTGCATGATGAAGTTCACCTGGCGCGAGGCGGCTTCCACGCTGGGCCGGTGCACCAGCGCGCCCTGGCGCGTGCCCTGCAGCACGCTGATCAGGCCCTCGGCCTC
>DATNCF010000686.1:0-3157 GCA_035571675.1 Burkholderiales bacterium
GATGGCTGTGAGCAGTTCGCGGCGCGCGGCCGGGTAGCCGTCCCAGCCGTCGGTCCAGGCGCGGCGCGCGCTTCCGGCGGGACCGGTGGCCTTCTGGTTGAACTGCGCCATGAGCGTCTGCTGCGCCACCACGTTCCAGCGCGCCCGCGATGCGGAGAGGCCGGCGGCGAACCAGTCGCCCTGCGCGGCGCCCAGCATGGTGCGGCCGGGCGCGGCAAGCTCCGCGCATTGCGTCACGTCCACGGTGTTCGAACCGCCGCCGCGGCCGGGGCGCGGGCAGGCCTCGGGTGAGCGGTATTGCCGGTCGTCGAGCATGTGAAAGGTGGCGAGGCTGCCGTGCTGCACGCGGGTGTACAGGCGCGCGCTGGGGCCCAGGGGCAGCATGCTCCGGCGCAGCGGCATGTGCTCGTAATAGGCCTTGTAGGCGGCGGCGCGGCGCATCAGGAACCACTGCGGATCGTCGCCGTATTGCGAGCGGTCGTTGGCGTAGTCGTTCTGCACTTCATGGTCGTCCCAGGTCACCACCCACGGCGCCGCGGCGTGCATGGCCATGAGGTCCGGGTCCGATTTGTACAGGGCATGGCGGGCGCGGTAGTCGTCCAGCGTGACCGGCTCGGGCGTGCCGTGCCGCCGCACCGGGTCGCGTCCCCAGGAGGATTCGTAAATGTAGTCGCCCAGGAACAGCACCAGGTCGGGATCGTCGCGCAGCATGTGGCGATAGGCACCGTAGTAGCCCTGCTCGTATTGCTGACAGGAGGCGAAGGCGAAGCGCAGCCTGGAAGGATTGGATTGCGGCCCCGGTGCCGTGCGCGTGCGCCCGATGGGGCTGGTGGCGCCGCCGGCGTGGAAGCGAAACCAGTACGGCCGCGCCGCTTCGAGGCCGGAGAGTTCGACGTGCACCGAATGCGCCCAGGCCGGATCGGCATAGGCCGTGCCTGAGGCGGCAATGCGGCTGAAGCGCTCGTCGCCGGACACTTCCCAGCGCACCGGCACCGCTTCGGGGTTCATGCCGCCGCCCGGCGCGCCGGGCAGCGGCGCGAGCCGCGTCCACAGCACCATGCCGTCGGGCTCGGGATAACCCGAGGCCACGCCCAGGCTGAAGGGATCGGCCGCGAAGCGCGGTTTGACGGCGGCTGCGAACGTCCGTGCAGGCGCCGCGCAAAGCAGCCCGAGGGCCGCCAGGGAACGCAGCGCGTCGCGGCGTGAAAACGGATGCACGCGCTCGCTCATGCAGGCTGCGCGGCCGAACCGTCCGCGAGTCGCGTGGCGCCGCCTTCCTGCACCAGCGCGAGCTTGCGCGCGTGGAAAGCCGCGACCGTGGAGCGGTGGGCAATGCTCACAATGGCGGTGTTGGGCAGGCGTTGCTTGAGCATGGTGTACAGGTGCGCCTCGGTGGGCTCGTCCTGGGCCGAGGTGGCCTCGTCGAGGAACAGGTAGTCGGGCTTGTGCAGCAGCGCGCGCGCCAGCGCCAGGCGCTGTTGCTCGCCGCCGCTCAATGTCAGTGACCAGTTCTGCATCTCGTCCAATCGGGACTTGAATGGTGACAATTGGCAGTCGTCCAGCGCCTTGTTGATGTCTTCATCGCTGAACTTTCCGGCGGGCTCGGGGAAGGACACGGCGTCGCGCAGCGTACCTACGGGAATATAGGGCTTTTGCGGCAGGAACAGCCGCGACGCCCCGGCGGGCACCTCGACGCTGCCCTCGCCGTAGGGCCAGATGCCGGCGATGGCGCGGAACAGCGTGCTTTTGCCCGAGCCTGATGGGCCGGTCAAGAGCACGCGCTCGGCGGGCGCGATGGCGAACGACGCACCGGAAAGCAGAGGCTGGCCGTTGGGCAGCGCCAGTTGCAGGCCTTGGGAGTGGATATTTCCGGGAGCGGGCGTTTCCTGCACCTGCACGCCTTCGTGGCGATCGACTTCCTCCGCGGTCTTGTCGAGCGCCGACTGGAAGGTGAGCAGGCGGTCCACGCTGGCCTTCCAGGATGCCAGGTTGTCATAGCTGTTCACGAACCACGACAGCGCGTTCTGCACCGACCCGAAAGCCGAGGCGATCTGCATGACCTGGCCTAACGTGATGACGCCGGAAAAATAGCGCGGCGCGGCCACGATGAAGGGGAAGATGATGGCGATCTGGGAATAACCGGACTGGAAGCCGGTGAGCTTCCGCGTGTAGTGCATCAGTCCCCACCAATTCAGGCGTATGCGCTCGAATCGCGTGCCCAGGCTCTTGCCCTCGGTGTCCTCGCCCCGGTACAGCGCGACGCCTTCGGCGTTCTCGCGCAGGCGCACCAGGTTGAAACGGAAATCCGCTTCCAGCCGTTCCTGTTGGAAATTCAGCCCGATCAGGGGCCGTCCCACAAAGTGGGTGAGGACGCTGCCGACGATGGCATAGATGACGGCGGCCCACAGCATGTAGCCGGGAATGGTGATGCCCATCAGTGTGATGGGCCCTGACACGGCCCACAGGATGGCCATGAAGGACAGCAGTGTGACCACCGAAGACAGGATGCCGAAGCCGAGCTGCAGCGTGCCGGCGGTGAACAGCCGCAGGTCCTCGGCAATGCGCTGGTCGGGGTTGTCCGTGCCGTGGGCGTCGAGCTGCAGGCGGTAATAGATTTGCTTATCCAGCCACTCCTGCAGGTATTGGTTGGTCAGCCACGCGCGCCAGCGCATGGTGAGCATCTGCGTGAGGTAAAGCTTGTAGATGGCCCCGGCGATGAACAGCACCGCGAGGAAGCTGAACCACAGCAGCAGGTCCTTGAAGTCCTGGTAATTCTTCTGTTCCAGCGCGTTGTAGAACACACGGTTCCACTCGTTGAACAGCACGTCCACGTACACCAGCCCCAGGGTGAGCGCGACGATGGCGACGAGCAGCGCCCAGGCCCGGCCTTTCTCATCGGACTTCCAGTAGGGTTTGGCCAGTTCCCACACTTTGCCGAGAAACGTGCCGGCGTCGATGAACAATTGACGGTTCATGTGGCTTTGAATCCTTGTTGTTTCAGCGCTGTCGATTGAGAATCAGCTGCGCCTGCCCGATGACATCGCTGGCGGTGATGCCCCATGGACCTTTCCCCGCCGCGCAAAGTTCATCCGCGGCCGCGCCATGCAGCCACACCGCGAGCTGCAGCGCCGCGAGCGGGGCGACGCCCTGGGCGAGG
>DATNCF010000687.1:0-2435 GCA_035571675.1 Burkholderiales bacterium
CCGAGGACGGCCAGAAAATGGGCCTGCAGGGCATGATCAACGACATGCTGGCGCGCTGCGACGTGGACCTCGCGCACGCCTATCCGTCCGCCGACTTCAGCGCCGTGCGCTTGCCGGCCGGAGGGCAGGCCGCCGAGGTCATGCGCGCCCACCGCAGCCTGGCGCACCTCATCAGCGCCCTGGAAGGCGGCGACGCCAAGCTGCGCGAACGGGTGCTGGCGGCGGCGGAGCAATCGGCCGTGCCGGCTCTCGGCATCACCGGCACGGGCGGCGCCGGCAAATCCTCGCTCACCGACGAGCTGGTGCGGCGCTTCCGGCTCGACCAGGGCGACGTCCTGAACATCGCGGTGATCTCCATCGACCCGTCGCGCCGCAAGAGCGGCGGCGCGCTGCTCGGAGACCGCATCCGCATGAACGCCCTTGCCCCCTGGGCGGGCGGCCTGCCGCGCATTTACATGCGCTCGCTGGCGACGCGCGATTCGGCCTCGGAGATCTCCAGGCACCTGCCCGAGGTCATCGCCGCCTGCAGGGTGGCCGGCTTCGACCTCGTGCTGGTGGAAACCTCGGGCATCGGCCAGGGCGACGCCGCCATCGTCGATTACGTGGACGCGTCGCTTTATGTCATGACACCCGAGTTCGGCGCCGCCAGCCAGCTCGAGAAAATCGACATGCTCGATTTCGCCGACTTCGTGGCCATCAACAAGTTCGACCGGCGCGGAGCGGAAGACGCATTGCGCGACGTGCGCAAGCAGGTGCAGCGCAACCGCAAGCTGTTCAGCACCGAACCGGAGTCACTGGCCGTCTATGGGACGCAAGCGAGCCGCTTCAACGACGACGGAGTCACGGCGCTGTACCAGGACGTGCTGGCGGGCCTGATCGAACGCGGCCTGAAAGCCGGTCCCAGCCGGCTGCCCCGCGTAACCGTTCGCTCATCGAGTAAGCACCTGGCCGTGGTGCCGCCGGCGCGCGTGCGCTATCTCGCCGACATCGCCGAAGCGCTGCGCGACTACAAGGCGGACGCGGCCAGGCAGGCGCGCATAGCGCGCGAGCGCCAGCAATTGCAAGAAACCAAGCGCATGCTGGCCAGGGAAAGACAGGGCGCAGACGCATCCGCCCTGGACGAATTGATCGCCGCCCGTGACAAGGCGCTCGACCCCCGCGCCGACCAAATGCTCCGTGTTTGGCCCAGGCTGCGCCAGGACTAC
Organism: Burkholderiales bacterium; assembly: GCA_035571675.1. GTDB lineage: Bacteria > Pseudomonadota > Gammaproteobacteria > Burkholderiales > SG8-39 > CAIYPG01. The sequence continues at coordinate 1,206 of DATNCF010000687.1, forward strand.
TCGGGCCAGGAGCACGTCGTCAAAGTCCGGGACAGGGAAATCCACACAAAGCTGACGCATACCTCGCTGTCCGGCACGGAGATACGCAAAGTCGCCCTGCCCCAGTACGAAGACCACGGCGAGCTCTTGAAGTGGTTATTGTTGGAAAACCTGCCCGGCTACTTCCCCTTTACCGCCGGCGTCTTCCAATTCAAGCGGGAGAACGAAGACCCCACCCGCATGTTCGCGGGCGAGGGCGACCCCTTCCGCACCAACAGGCGCTTCCACATCCTGTCGCGCGACATGCCGGCAAAAAGGCTCTCCACGGCCTTTGATTCCGTGACCCTGTACGGCTTCGACCCCGACCCCCGTCCGGACATCTACGGCAAGGTGGGCAATTCCGGCGTGTCCATCGCCACGCTCGAGGACATGAAGGTGTTGTACTCGGGTTTCGACCTGTGCGATCCCGCGACATCGGTGTCCATGACCATCAACGGTCCGGCGCCCACCATCCTGGCCATGTTCATGAACACGGCCATCGACCAGCAGCTCGATAACGCGCGCACCGAACTGGGTCGCGAACCCAGCGCGTCCGAAATCGCATCCATTCGCGAGAAAACCCTGTCCACCGTGCGCGGGACCGTGCAGGCCGACATCCTGAAGGAAGACCAGGGCCAGAACACCTGCATTTTCTCCACCGAGTTCAGCCTCAAGGTCATGGGCGACGTGCAGGATTATTTCGTGCGCCACAACGTGCGCAATTTCTATTCGGTGTCCATTTCCGGCTATCACATCGCCGAGGCCGGCGCGAACCCCATTTCGCAGCTCGCCTTCACCCTGGCCAACGGCTTCACGTTCGTCGAGGCGTACCTGGCGCGCGGCATGCACATCGACGATTTCGCGCCCAATCTGTCGTTCTTCTTCTCCAACGGCATGGACCCCGAGTACACCGTGATCGGGCGGGTGGCGCGGCGCATCTGGGCCGTGGCCATGCGCGACCGCTACGGGGCCAACGAACGCAGCCAGAAGCTCAAGTACCACGTCCAGACCTCGGGCCGCAGCCTGCACGCCCAGGAAATCGCCTTCAACGACATCCGCACCACGCTGCAGGCGCTGATCGCCATTTACGACAACGCCAATTCGCTGCACACCAACGCCTACGACGAGGCGATCACCACGCCCACCGAGGAATCGGTGCGCCGGGCGATGGCGATCCAGCTGATCATCAACAAGGAATGGGGCCTGGCGAAG
>DATNCF010000688.1:0-9582 GCA_035571675.1 Burkholderiales bacterium
CAGCGTTTTTTCATATCGGCACGGCAGTGCTGGATGCCGACGGCAAGGGTCACACGTTGAACGCGCAGTGGGCCTCTCTGGCCCGCCTGCCATCGCACGAATCGCGCCGCGAATGGATGGACACCATCCATCCCGGGGACCGCGAGGCCGCGCGGGAATGCGTCGCTCGCGCCGCCGTCGACGGCGATTCCGAAATCGAATGCAGGCTGAACACCGGCAATGGCCGCGCGGTGTGGGTGCACATGCGCGTGTTCCGCATGGAAGGCGCCACGACCGGACGGCAGTACATCGTGGGCATTTCGGATATCTCCCGCTTTCACGAAATGCGGCTGCGGCACGTGGAAAAGGAACTCCAGAACATCGAAGATTTGCGCCGGAGCATGCTCTCCACCATCGAGTCGCTGGGAGCGATGGAAGCGGTGCGGGACCTGTATACCGCGGGGCACCAGTCGCGGGTCGGCCGGGTGGCGGTAATGATAGGCGAGCATTTCGGCCTGGGCGAGGAGTCATGCACGGGACTGCGCCTCGCGGCCACGCTTCACGACGTCGGCAAGGTCGGCATCCCTCTGGAGATTCTGACCAAGCCGGCCAAGCTGGACCATTCCGAGTTCTCCATGATGAAGACTCATTCCACCAAGGGCTACGAGATCCTGCGCAACGTGCGGTCAATGTGGCCGCTGGCAAGGGTGGCCTACGAACATCACGAATGCCTGGACGGCAGCGGCTATCCCCAGGGCCTGAAGGGCGGCGACATCCTGCTGGAGTCGCAGATCGCCGCGGTGGCCGACATCGTGGAATCCATGACGGCCCACCGTCCCTACCGGCCCGGGCTGCCCATGGAGATGGCCCTGGAGACCGTGCGGGGTATGCGCGGCACAAAGCTCAACCCGGATGCGGTTGACGTATGCGTGAGCCTGGCGGAGTCGGGCAAATTGAGGCTGCCCGAGCTGGACTGAGCCGCTTTGAACTGCCCACTCAGCAAGTCAGGGCCCTGTTGTGACAGGGCCCTTTTCATTGGAGCCCGACGCGCGACCTGGAAGAGACCTGGGTCGGCCCGCAAGAATGGCCGCGGTATAGCGCTGGTATACCTTTGTGATGCGCGGACTCAACAGGAGATCCAGGTTCCGTCCGTCCCGAGGGGAAGGGCGATGCACGACGACACCCAGGCGCTTCAAGCGCGACAAGCGCCTTTGCACCGTTGACGTCGAACCGATTTCCAGGCCGTAGAGTTGGGCGAGCGTGAGTGAATCGCCGCGTTCCTGGTGACACCCGATAGCGATGACGAGGTCGCGATCCTCGGAGGTGCGCAGGAAGGGCAGGTGCTTGTGCTCAAATGCCCGAAGCATTTCCAAGAATTCGAAAATCTTCATTTTTATCGATCGGGGGGTGATAACGCTTTGCATTCTGGCCCGTTCAGCTTCCGGTAATCTGACCTGGATCAAACTCCTTGAATTAAAGGCCGGGCCGCCATTGGGCGGCTCAGTCGGGCACCTCGCCCTGCTTTCCGGCGGTGGCCGGGACCAGAAGTAATGAATGCCGGCATCCATGAACCGGACTGTCGTATAAAACTGAACAGGGGGCTTAGGGTCGGTCCATCGCGCTGGGGGTAGCCGTAGAAGCGGTTGTTCAGGTACTGGGCCACGTCGGCCACGTCCTGGTTGTTCCAGCCCAGCCCGTTGTTGTTCTGCCAGCGTTCCACCTGCAGGACCAGTGATTCCCAATCCGTCGCCAGCCGCCGCTCCCGCCAGTGAACCTGCGCCGAGAGCAAAGCACCAAATCGGTATGTCCGAAGCCCTTTGAATAGTCCAGGACCGAAATGACGACCGGCGAGACGCGGAAGATGCTTACCTCATCGGCTTTGGGCATGGGTAGAGGCAGTGCCTTCTGCTCGGGATACCTCTGCAGGAGCAGTTTCATGGCCTTTTCCGCCTCCCGATTGCTCTCACCCTTGTCGCCGCGGGCTTGACCAAAGTCAAAACTGCCGCCGCATTGAGAGCTGGAGGGTGCGCGGGACATTGACACAGGTCAAATCGGGTTTCGTTCCGCCTCCGATAATCAAGCCGTATCCAAACAGGGGAGGAATCATGTTCAAGCACATTCTGATTGCAAGCGATGGCTCCAAACTGTCCGGCATTGCCATCAAGGCGGGCGTCAAGCTGGCCGCTTCCACCGGCGCCAAGGTCACGGTGTACCGCGCCGTGGACGAGGAACTGGGCACGTTCCAGGCAGAGGGCTACACCATGCCCAAGGCGCTGCGCGAGCGCATGGCGCGCGAGGGTAAGGCCCGCATCCAGGGGCACTTCGACGAGGCGCGCGGACTGGCCGGCGCCGCGGGCGTGCAATGCGACGCGGTGGCCGAGCGAACCTACACGCCCTGGAAAGGCATTGTGGACGCGGCGCGCAAGCGCCGCTGCGACGTCATCGTCATGGCCTCGCACGGCTGGAGCGGCGTGGCCGGCGTGCTGCTGGGCAGCGTGACGCAGAAGGTCCTGGCGCACTCGAAGCTGCCCGTGCTCGTGTACAGGTGATGGTTTCGCCTGGGATCCAGATTCACGCGCACGCGAAATTATTGCGGCGCCAGACTAAAGGATGACCTGATGATCAAGGCAATATTGGCACCCATTGATGGCAGCGCGACTGCAGGCGAGGGCCTGCGACGGGCAATCTTGCTTGCGAAGGACTTGGGCGCGGCCCTGTCAATCCTCTACGTGGTCGATGATTCAGCATTGCACCATTCAATCGCAATGAATTATGCAGGCGGTTTCATCAACGAAGTCATTGCAGGCCTCAAGAGGGAAGGAGAGCAAATACTAGGTGCCGCCAAGTCCGCTGCGGAGCAGGAACAAGTAAAAGTGAACACCATCCTGGCGGAAAACGGCCGGAAACCGGTTGCCGACACGATACTCGATCACGCCGCCAAGGTAGGAGCCGACCTGATAGTGTTGGGGACTCATGGACGGCGCGGCATATCAAGGCTCGTGATGGGCAGCGAAGCCGAACTGGTGGTGAGGCAATCTTCGGTTCCCGTCATGCTTGTACCCTTCCATCAGGCAACAAAGACTTGACTGTCATCGGTAGCTCGGGTTGTCCCCGAACGCTTGGCCTCAAGCTGTCCAGCTGTAGGGTTTTACGAGCCCTGATGAGTAAGCAACGACAGTGAAGCCGGATTACGGGCGCCATTACCTGACGTCGCTGTTTGAGCCGCGCTCGGTGGCGGTGGTCGGCGCCACCGGCAAGCCGGGCAAGATCGGCGAAGTGCTGGTCTCAAACCTCCTCGCGTCCGGCTACCGGGGCCGTCTCCTGGGCGTCAACCCGCGGCACGCCGTTGTGCACGGCGTGCCCTGCGTGCCGCGCCTGTCCGCGCTGGGCGGTGCGGTGGACCTGGCGGTGATCGCCACGCCGCCGCACACCGTTCCGGCGCTGGTGGCGGAATGCGGCGAGGCCGGCGTGCGCTTCGCGGTGGTCATTACCGCCGGCTTTGGGGAAACCGGCGCGGCGGGCGCCGAGCTGGAAGCGCAAGTGCTTGCCGCCGCGCGCCGCCATGGCGTGCGCATCATCGGCCCCAACTGCCTCGGACTGCTGCGCCCCTCAATTGGTCTGAATGCCTCGTTCAGCCGCGGCGGCGCCGCCCCTGGCGGGCTGGGGCTGCTCTCGCAGTCCGGCGCCGTGTGCACGGCCATGCTCGATTGGGCGCGCGGTGAGGGCATCGGCTTCTCCAGCGTGGTTTCCCTGGGCGGCACGGTCGATGTGGGGCTGGGCGAGGCGCTCGATTACCTGGCCGCCGATTCGGCCACGCGCCATGTGCTGGTTTATGTTGAAGGCGTGCGCGATGCGCGGCGCTTCGCCGCCGGCCTGCGCATGGCGGCGCGCCACAAGCCCGTGGTCATCATGAAGGTGGGGCGCCATCCCGCCGGCTCGCGTGCGGCCGTGTCGCATACCGGCGCCATCGTGGGGGGCGACGACGTATTCGAGGCGGTGGTGAAGCGCTGCGGGGCCGTCCGCGTGGACCATTTCGAAGGCTTGCTGTCCGCGGCGAGGGTGCTGCGCGGCCACGCCCATGGAGCCGGTCCGCGCCTGGCCATTGTCACCAATGGAGGAGGGCCCGGGGTCATGGCGGCCGACCGCGCCGCCGATCTCGGCCTGCGCCTGCCCGAATTGTCCGCCGGCACGGTCGAGGCACTGCAACAGGCCTTGCCCGCCAACTGGTCGCACGCCAACCCCGTGGATCTCATCGGGGACGCGGATAGCGCCCGCTATCGCGCCGCGACCGCCGCCTGCCTGGCCGATCCGAACGTGGACGGCTTGATCGCCATGCTGACGCCGCAGGCCATGACCGACCCGCTGGAGGCGGCCCAAGCCGTGGCGGATGCGGCCAGCGGCCAGACCAAGCCCGTGCTGGCAAGTTGGATGGGCGGCGATGAAATGGGCGCCGCGAGGCGCGCATTGAGGGCCGCGGGCATTGCCGAATTCCAGGCTCCCGAGGCCGCGGTGGACGCGTACGGCACCCTGGTGCGCATCGGCACCGCGCATGCAGCCCTGCTGAAGCCGCCGCTGCCGCGCCCATCACGGGAACCGGTCAACATCCCTGCGGCGCGAGCCATCGTCGCGGGCGCGCTCGCCGCCGGGCGCACGCTGCTGGATGCGGGCGAAGCGGCCAATCTGCTCGCGGCGTTCCGCATTCCCGTCGTCACCGCCATACGCGCGGCCACGGCCGAAGAGGCCGCTGCTGCCGCGTCCGCCCTCGGCTTTCCCGTCGCCATGAAAATCAGCGCCCAAGGTATTACGCACAAGTCGGATGTGGGCGGCGTCAGGCTGGGCTTGACCGATGCCCCGGCGGTGCGCGCGGCGTTCGCGGACATGTGCGCCGCGGTGGCAAGGGCACGGCCCGACGCCGAGATACGAGGCGTCGATGTCCAGCCCATGCTGGGCGGCGAAGGTGCGCGCGAGCTCCTCGCCGGGATTGTGCGGGACCCGGTATTTGGACCGGCCATTGCCTTCGGCGCGGGCGGAACGGCGGTGGAAGTGCTGCGCGACCGCGCCGTGGTCCTGCCGCCCCTGGACGCCGGCATGGCGGACGAAATGATCGCCGCGACGCGGGTATCGGGGTTGCTCGGCGCTTTTCGCGGCCGGCAGCCCGCCAACCATGCGGCCATATGTGATGTGCTGTTGAGGCTATCGGACATGGCCTGCGAAATTCCCGAGATTGCCGAACTGGACATCAATCCTTTGTATGCCGAGGCCAAGAGAGTGGTGGCGCTGGATGCGCGCGTGCTGCTGAAGGCGGCCGGCGCACCGGGCGAGCGCCTGGCGTTTCCCGCCTATCCCCGCTCGCTTGTTTCCCTCGAGGAGTTGCCGGACGGCGCCCGCCTGGAGGTCCGCCCCATCCGTCCCGAGGACGCCGCCCAGGAGCAGCAATTCGTCGCATCGCTTTCGGAAAGCGCCCGCCGCTTCCGCTTCGTCAACGCGCTGCGCAGCCTGCCCCCCGACATGCTGGAGCGCTTCACCCACATCGACTACGACCGTGAAATGGCCTTCATTGCCGTGGATACGGCGTCTGGACAAGAAGCCGGTGTGGCGCGCTACTGCCCCTGTCCGGACGGCGAGACTTGCGAGTTCGCCATCGTGATCGCGGACGCCTGGCAGGGCAGGGGCCTGGGCAGGCTGCTGATGCGCAAGCTCGTCGACAGCGCGCGCGCCCAGGGCTGGCGCCGGCTGTGCGGCCATATCCTCCCGGACAATTTGCGCATGCTGGACCTGTGCCGGCGGCTCGGCTACGCCGTGGAGCCCATCGTGGATGGGGGCATGCGCGTGGCGGTGTTGAACCTGGTCCCGATGAAGCCAGTTTGACCTTGGTCAACACGCGCCCGGCCATCCGCCCGCATGCTGGCGGGACCACAATTAAAGGAGAGCATCATGCGTGACAACGTCGGCGGCATCGACCTGGCGGCCAGGATCGCGGTTGGAGCCCTGCTGCTTGGGCTGGGCCTGGTGTTGAAGGACAATGCCCGGTGGCTCATCCTGCCCGGCGGGCTGCTGCTTGGAATGGCGCTCGCACGCTGGTGCCCTTTGTACGCCTTGTTCGGCGTTTCGACCTGCAAGGCCGGTGCGCGCTGACCGCCCCCGGCCAAGGGACCGGCCCCACACGCCCCGCGGGACAGGCCGCGACCTCTTGCCACGGCCGCCCGTGTCATGAATCTTCAGTTTCTCGGCGCAACCGGCACCGTATCAGGTTCCAAATACCTGCTTGAGCGTGGCGGCTGCGGGGTGTTGATCGATTGCGGCCTGTTCCAGGGCTTCAAGCAGCTTCGCCTGCGCAACTGGGCGCCGCTGCCCGTCAGGCCTTCGGACATTCATTGCGTGGTGCTGACGCACGCGCATATCGACCACAGCGGCTACCTTCCGCTGCTGGCCAGGAACGGATTTGCGGGCAGGATATACAGCAGCAAGTCCACCCTCGATCTGTGTCGGATCATGCTGCCGGACAGCGGCAGGCTGCAGGAAGAGGAGGCCGAGTTCGCCAACCGGCATGGCTTTTCCAGGCACAAGCCGGCGCTGCCCCTCTACACCGAGGCCGATGCACAGCGTTGCCTGGGGCTCTTCCAGCCCGTCGATCATGGCGCCGCCATCGATCTCGGCGCCGGCCTGCGCGCGAGCCTGGCGCCCGCGGGCCATCTGCTCGGCGCGGCCATGGGGCGCGTGGAATCGCCCGAGACCTCGGTGTTGTTTTCGGGTGACCTGGGAAGGCCTGCCGACGCGTTGATGCTTCCTCCGGCCCCGCGCCCGGCTGCCGGCTATCTGGTGCTTGAATCCACCTACGGCAACCGCATCCATCCGCGCGAGGATCCGGCGGACGCCCTGGCCGACGTGGTCAGGCGCACCGTCGAGCGCAGGGGTGTGGTGGTGATTCCCTCGTTCGCTGTCGGCCGTGCCCAGTCCGTGATGTACCACCTGTGGAAACTGCGCCGCGAAGGCCGCATTCCGGACGTGCCCGTCTATCTCAACAGCCCCATGGCCTCCGAGGCGTCGCGCGTGCACGCCGCCCACCCGGGCGAGCACAGGCTCGCCGCCGAAGTCTGCGCCCAGATGTACCGTGACGTGCGCTTCGTGCGCGACGTGTCGGAATCCCGCGCGCTCAACGAGCGGCGCGGCCCCATGGTCATCATCGCCGGCAGCGGCATGGCCACGGGCGGTCGCGTCATCCACCACCTGGAGGCGTTCCTGCCGGACGAGGCCAACACCGTGCTGTTCACCGGCTTCCAGGCCGGCGGAACGCGCGGCGCGACCATCGCGGGAGGCGCCGATGCCGTGAAGATCCACGGCCACTACGTACCGGTGCGGGCCGAGGTGGCCATGATCGAGAACCTGTCGGCGCATGCCGATGCGGCCGAAATCGTCGATTGGCTGAAGACATCGGATTCGCAGCCGCAGCGGACATTCATCACACACGGGGAGCCGGCGGCTGCGGACGCCTTGCGTCTCAGGGTATCCGAACAAATGGGCTGGGATTGCGTCGTGCCCGACTATCGGGAACGGCACATGCTGATCTGAACCCACAGCATGCCCGGCATGACGCCGGGCATGCTGTGAAAGCTTGGCGCACGGGGCGGGCGCTCAGTGCCCCGCGCCTCCGCCGATCATGGCCTTCTGCGTGTCGGCCCAGTGGAAGAACTTGATGTACTGGCCGATCTCCTGCTGGGTGAGGTTCTGGTTGGGCATTGGAATGTTGTTCGCCTCCTTCAGCATGACTTTGGCTTCGGCGTCGGTCTGCAGCATCTGCTCGGGGGATTTCAGCCAGCGCGCGAGCCAGTCGTCGCTGCGGCGCTTGGTAACTCCGGCCAGGTCGGGGCCGAGTTTGCGGCCCTGGCCGATGGAGTGGCACGCCAGGCATTTGCTCTCGAAGGCCTGCTTACCCTTGACGGCCTCGGCGTCTGACGGGACCGCGCTCACCTCCATGTTGTGGTGCTCGAGGTCCTTCTCCGGCGGCTTGTCCGCGGTGGATATGAGACCGATGGCGCCCTGCGACGCGTTGGCGAAGTGGTGGTCCACCATGATGTAGGAGCCGTTCTCCGGAATCATGAATTCCACGATGGCGCTGTTGGAGGAACCCAGCAGCACCGTCTGCATGCCGCGGAACTGGTTGTCCGGATTGCCTTCCATCCACACCCGGTCGAATATGGTGCCCACCACGTGGAAGCTGGATGTCTTGCTGGGGCCCACGTTGAGCACGAACAGCCGCACCCGCTCGCCGGCCTTGGCGGAGAGCGGGTTCTTCACCATGCCGTTGTGCACGCCGTTGAACACGGTGTAGTTGGGCTGCGAGGCGCGCAGGTGGTCGCTATCCAGCACGTACAGGGGAGCGCCATCGATTTTCTTGCCCGAGGGATCGGGCTTGGCGTAGAACTCGCTTTGCACCACTACGTACTCCCGGTCGGCCTTGGTGGGATAGCCCTCGCGCGGCTCGACGATCACGGCGCCGTACATGCCCGAGGCAATGTGCTCCAGGATCATCGGCGTGCCGCAGTGGTACATGAACAGGCCCGGGTAGTTGAGCGTGAATTCGAATTCGATGGTCTGGCCCGGGGCCACCGAGCGGTACTTGTCCTGGGGCGACACCATGGCGGCGTGGAAGTCCATGGAGTGCATCATGGGCGCCGCCGTGAGCGCGATGCCGGGCACCGCTTCATCGCTGCGGTTGGTCATGCTGAACTTGATCTTGTCGCCGACGCGCGCGCGCACCGTGGGGCCCGGCACCGAATCGCCGAACGTCCATGCGCTGAACTTCACGCCGGGCGCGATCTCGATGATCTTGTGCGTGGTGTCGAGACGGATGGTCTTCACCGGCGCGGGATCGAGCGGCTTCAGCAGCGCGCCGAAGCTTAGCGCCGAGCCTTCCGCGAACGCGCCCTTATGGCGCTCGGCGGAAACCTTCGCCGCCGCCGGCTTCAAATCCATCTTCGCCACATCGTAGGAATCCGGCGTTGGGGCAGGAGTGCACGCCGCCAGCGCAAGGGAGCAAACGATGGACTGGAGTTTCTTCATTGGAGCTTCCTCTGTCTTCTTTTGGTGCGAATACTTTAGTGCGTTGCTCGGGTACGACTTTGACCTCGATCAAAGGACCCGAGCCGGCCACAGCAGGCGGCGGTAAGCCACGGCGAACAAAAGGAAAGCCGCGCTCCAGGCGGCGCCGGCGGCGAGCGTGACCCCGAGATAGGCGCCGCCGAACCACGGCGCCGCGAGCCGCAACAGCGCGGCGCAGCTCACCAGCAGGTAGATGGCGAGCGTTGCACGATCCGCCGTCAGCGGCCGGCCGCTGTGGCCCAGCGTCGCGCGCGTCATCACGGCGAGCGTCATCGTTCCGATCGCGCCGATCGTGAGGGCGTGCAGCGCGACAGACCGCGGCATGAGCGGCGCAAGGCCGTTCAGCCCGGCCAGCGCAAGGCCGAATGCGAGCCATGCGTAGCCCGCGTGCAGGATGAAGACGAGCGGCTCGCCGAAAGTCGCGAGTCCGCGCCAGCGCGAAAGGCGTGCTGCGAGCGCGAGCCCGCCGCCGAGCAGCAACCAGTGAGCGGCCGCGCCGTCGGG
>DATNCF010000689.1:0-20289 GCA_035571675.1 Burkholderiales bacterium
GGACAGGTTGCGGCCGTTGCTGAACTTGGGGAAATTCAGTGCAATGATGGGCAGGCGATTGAGGTCCGGTCCCAGCAAGTCGGCGAGGGCCTCGGGCCCGTCGGTGTCGGTGAGCCAGACGCCTGTGCGCGATCCCTCGGACTGGCGGGCGAGCAGCGCTGCGCGCTGCGCCCGCCACAAGGCGAGGGGCGCGATGACGTTGCCCGTCGCAGGAACGGCGGGGAGTGCCTCGCCCTCGGGAGAGCCTGGAGCGCCTTGCGGCTTAAGCAGCAGCCAGTTGTCGGTTGCCACGCGGCGATTTTGGATCAGCTTTGCCATAGACGGATTCTTTGAAAGGTTCGATGCCGATGCGGCGCACCACTTCGATGAAGCGCTCCGCTTCCGAGTCGCGGCGCGCGAGATAGCAGTCGATCAGGCGCTCGATCACGTCGGGCACCTCGGCGCGCGCGAACGACGGGCCGATGACCTTGCCCAGCGACGCGCCCACCCCGGGGCGGATCTCCCCCTGGTTGCCGCCGATCTCCACCTGGTACCACTCCTCGCCGTTCTTGTCCACGCCGAGGATGCCGATGTGTCCCACGTGGTGGTGGCCGCAGGCGTTCATGCAGCCCGAGATGTTCAGGTCGATCTCGCCGATGTCGTGCAGGTAGTCCAGGTCGTCGAAGCGCTCCTGGATGGCCTGCGCCACCGGTATGGACTTGGCGTTGGCGAGCGAGCAGAAATCGCCGCCCGGGCAGCAGATGATGTTGGTGAGAAGGCCGATGTTGGGCGTGGCGAAGCCCAGGGTCTTGGCGGCTTGCCACACTTCGAACAGGTCGGACTGGCGCACGTCGGCAAGGATGACGTTCTGCTCATGCGACACGCGCAGTTCAGCGAAGGAATAGCGATCGGCCAAATCGGCCATGGCCTCCATCTGATCGGCGGTGGCGTCGCCCGTGGGCACGCCGGTTTTCTTCAGCGACAGGGTGACCGCGGCGTAGCCCGGCACCTTGTGCGCGGTCACGTTGCGGCCGTGCCAGTTGCGGAACGCCGTGTCGGCGGCGAGCTTTTGCGCCAAGCCGGCGTCGTGCTCGGGCAGGGTGAGGTAGCGGGGCCGGGTGAAGCGGCCCTCGACGCGCTTCACTTCAGCCTCGGTCAGGGTGTTCGGGCCGTCCTTCAACAGTGCCCATTCCGCTTCCACCTCGTTGCGGAATTTCTCCACGCCCATTTCCTTGACCAGGATCTTGATGCGCGCCTTGAAAATGTTGTCACGCCGGCCGTAGCGGTTGTACACGCGCAGCGCCGCTTCCAGGTAGGTGAGCAGGTGCGGCCAGGGCAGGAAGTCGCGAATCAGCGGGCCGACGATGGGCGTGCGGCCCAGGCCGCCGCCGATCACGACCTTGAAACCCACCTCGCCGCCCTCATCGCGCACCGCGTGCAGGCCGATGTCGTGGGCGTGCACGGCCACGCGGTCCGCGACCGCGCCGTTCACCGCGATTTTGAATTTCCTTGGCAGCCAGTTGAACTCGGGATGGAAAGTGGACCACTGGCGGATGATTTCGCACCACACGAACGAGTCCACGATCTCGTCCTTGGCCACGCCGCCGAAGTGGTCGGCGGTGATGTTGCGGATGCAGTTGCCCGAGGTCTGGATAGCGTGCATCTGCACCGAGGCCAGCTCGGCCAGCATGGTGGGGATGTCCTCCAGCTTGGGCCAGTTGTACTGGATGTTCTGGCGGGTGCTGAAGTGGGCGTAGCCCCGGTCGTAGGTGCGGGCGAGGTGCGCATGCTTGCGCAACTGCCTGGAGGAAATCAGGCCGTAGGGCACGGCGGTGCGGAACATGGGCGCGTGGCGCTGGATGTACACGCCGTTGCGCAGGCGCAGGCCGCGGAATTCCTCCTCGCCCAACTTGCCGGCGAGAAAGCGCTGCACCTGCCCGCGGAACTGCTCCACCCGCTGGTCCAGCACGCGCTGGTCGATGTCGTCGTAAATGTACATGTTCGAACTCTAAAAGTTTGTTCGCGGTGCTACAGCGCCAGCCGGGCGCCGATCACGACCAGCATGGTCGCGAGCAGCCCGCGCAATACCTTTTCCGGAAGGCGGTGGCTGATGGCGCTGCCCACCCAGATGCCGGGCAGCGAGCCGACCAGCAGGCTGGCGAGCAGCTTCCAGTCCACCCCGCCTCCGGCCGCATGGCCCAGCCCCGCCACCAGGGTGAGGGGAACCGCATGCGCGATGTCCGTTCCCACGATGCGCACTGTGGCCATGCCCGGTGCGATGAAGGTCAACGCCGTCACCCCCAGGGCGCCCGCGCCCACCGACGAAAGGGTCACGAGTATACCCAAGGTCACCCCGATGAGGATAGCGTAACCCCTTGAATGGGTTGCGTCTGCCGGAAGTTTCTCACTGCTTTTGGCGCTTCGGCGGCGGGCCAGTTGGCGCAACTGGTCTCGGAAGATCAGCGCCGCCGCCGTCAGGATGAGCGCAAACCCCAGTGCCGTGCTCATGATGGCCGACAGCCTGGCGTGGTCGAAGGACAGCGTATTCAGCAGCACGATGGTGAGCAGCGACGCCGGCAGGCTGCCCAGGGCGAGGTGGCCCACCAGTTTCCATTCAATGTTGTGCTTGCGCTGGTTGGCCCAGACGCCGCCGGCCTTGGTGATGGCGGCGTACAGCAGGTCGGTGCCCACCGCCGTGGTGGGGGCGATGCCGAAAAACAGCACCAGCAGCGGCGTCATGAGCGAGCCGCCGCCGACGCCGGTCATGCCGACGATGCCGCCGACCAGGAAACCGGACAGGACGTGCTGGAAAAAGGGATCCATCATAGTTTGATGCTGCGATGCACAAGGCTGTTGACAGACAGGACGCATATGGTAATAAACTAGGCTTATTACCAAAAATAATTAAATTTTATATGCTTATATCAAAAAAAGAATAAGCAAATTACCTCGATAAATATATGAATTTTCAACAATTACGCTACATTCGCGAAACCGTCCGGCAGGGGCTCAACCTGACCGAGGCCGCCAAACGCCTGTACACCTCCCAGCCGGGCGTGTCCAAGCAATTGCGCGAACTGGAAGACGAGTTGGGCGTGGAAATCTTCGTGCGCCGGGGCAAGCGCCTCATCGCCCTCACCGAACCCGGCAAGGCGGTGGTGAAAATCATCGACCGGGTGCTGATCGAGGCCGAGAACCTCAAGCAGGTGGGACGCGAATTCAAGGACCAGCAAAGCGGGGCGCTGGTGGTGGCCACCACCCACACCCAGGCGCGCTACGCGCTGCCGCGCATGGTGCCCGAATTCAAGAAGCGCTTCCCCAAGGTGCGGCTCATGCTGCAGCAGGGCAGCCCGCCGCACCTGGCCGAAATGGTCATCGCCGGCGACGCCGACATCGCCATCGCCACCGAAGCGCTGGACCACTATCCGCAGCTATTGGCGCTGCCGGGCTACAGCTGGCATCACTCCATTGTCGTGCCGGCCAAGCACGAGCTGCTGAAGCTTGCGCGCGTGTCGCTGGACGATCTGGCCAAGTATCCGCTCATCACCTACGACACGGCGTTCACCGGCCGCTCGCACATCGACGAAGCCTTCCAGTCGCGCGGCCTCGCCCCCGACATCGTGCTCACCGCCATCGACGCCGACGTGATCAAGACTTACGTGGAACTGGGCCTGGGCGTGGGCATCGTGGCTTCCATGGCGTACGAACCCGGGCGCGACCGGGCGCTGCGCGCCATCGACGCCGGGCATCTGTTCCGCTCCAGCACCACGCGCGTGGCCATACGGCGCGGTGCCTTTCTGCGCGGCTATGCCTATGCATTCATGGAGTTGTTCGCGCCGCAGTTGACCAAGTCGGTGATCGACCGCGCCATGGCCGGGGAGGCCGAGGAATACGATATGTAGCGGAAAGAACGACGCCTGGCGCCGAGTTCTAGCCCAACTCGTCGGCTGAACTGGTGATCAGGACGCAGGTGCAACCGGTTTCGCTCCACACCCGCTTGTCGCCGGTACCCGGCTCGGCCCGGTTGTAGTCGCCCGGATAAAGCTTGCGTTCATCGATCCAAAGCTCGCCGTCCAGCAAGTGCAGTTCTTCCACGCCGGCGTGGGTGTGCGGTGGGTATTCCCCGCCGGGCGCGAGACGCACCAGCATGCTGACCCGCTTGGTGTCGCCATCGACCGCCAGCATCTTCACCGCAATACCGGGCGCCACGTCTTCCCAGGCCGGTTCGGTCCATGCCGGTTCGTGGTCCGCAACCGGCGGCAGGACGACCTGCCGGCCCGATTCCGCCGCGAGGCGCTCGGCAAGGCGTGTTTGCAGCGATGACGGCGGGGCCAACAGTTCCGGCTGCTCCTGCCGGCCATCACGAGACGTGCTCATGATCTCTGTCCGTTGTCGGCAAGGACCTGGCGCAATTTGGTCAGCCCGGCGCGGATGCGGGTCTTGACCGTCCCCAGCGGCAGGCCAAGGCGCGCCGCCGTTTCGGCGTGGGTCAGGTCCGAGAAAAAGGCCGTCTCGATCACCACGCGCTCGTCCGCGCTGAGCATGGGCAGCGCCGCCCGCACGGCCTCGCCGCGTTGCTTGAGTTCGAGAATGTCCTGCGCGCTGTAGAACTCGGCATCCGCATCCTGCTCGGAATCCGGCCCGGTGCGCTTTCTGCGCTGGTCGAAGCGCAGGCGGTCGATGGCGCGAGAGCGCGCCTGGTTCATGATCCAGCCGATGACGGTGCCGTTGGCCGGATCGTAGTGGGCCGCGCGGCGCCACAGGTCGTGAAACACGTCGAGGGTGATTTCCTCGGCCGTCTCCCGGTTACCGAGGATGCGGGCCGCCAACGTGAACACCAGCCGCTGCGAGCGCTGGTAAAGGGCGTGCAGGGCGAGCTGGTCGCCCGTGGCCATGCCGCGCACCATGTCAAGCCACTCCCGCTCCGATACGCGCGACGCGGACCCGTCGCGGTAGAGCACATCGCCCAGCGTGGCCGAGGGCCTCTCTGGCGCCGGTGGCTTCTCTGGCGCTGGTGGTCTTTCTGGCAATGGGGGCGCCATGCCTTCCCGCAAGGCGTCGCGATTGTAGTGATTCGACGTCACGGCCGCAAAAGCAAATTCTATGTCGCTGCGTAGGATACATTGTGGCCAGCCATTTTGTCACGTCACCCCCCGTCCGGTACCCCGCGGAAGCCAAGGCAGACGCCATGGTGCCGCGCTGATTCCCACCATCAAGCCACGATTCCCCGAGACCTCATCACGGCGTGCTGCTCCGCGGTGGCCACTTCCTGCCGCTCCACCAGGATGAGGTCCACGATCTTGAGCAGCAACGGGTCCGGCAGTGGCCGGGTATCGGCCATGTATTTCGCCAGCAGTTCGGCGTCGATCGCCAGGCGCTCGGCCAGGATGTGTTCTCCACCCAGCATCTCCGAGGCGGCCTGCAACAGCTTTGTTGTGTTTTCGCTCATGTGACCCGTGTTGCCTTCAAGAAACCTCCCCTGAGGCGTTAAACGTCAAGCGCGGGATTTTGGATTGCCGGGGGCAGGGGCCGGGTGGACTAACCCGGCTATTCAGGAAGTTCAGTGGAGTATGGGTGAATGCGAGATGTCCTCACGGTTGGCCGGTTTTAGGGGAAGAAAACCGACTAACAAGCTCCTCGCGAGTCAGTCGGGGAATTTGCTCTTCATCAAGGACGAAATCGAAGTTTGAGCTCAGTACGCTCGGCTTGAAATCCCACGACTTGTCGAAGTCTGCATCATCCTCTGGCCGATCAAACCGACATTCACTGGCCGCAACTCCATTCGCAATACGGAGCGCTGACACGATATTTCCAATTGACATGCCAATCAATTGCAAGTGGAGAAGGGTTCTTTCAAGCGACCAATTCACCGATTGACGTCTGGAGGAAAGTGACTGTCCTTTTGTTTGAATTTTCTTAACGTTAAAAAAAGTCGAACCAAAGCGGGAGCCACCTATATTTTTTATGGCCTCCTTCGGTGGTGGCACACCATACTTGGTTTCGGGTCCAACAGAGACAAAAAATCCGCCTGGACGAACGCGGAATCCGTGCTTCAATGAGTTGAATTCATCAATGTGATTTGGGTTCAAGAATTCAACAGATAATCTTCGCCAAAATGCTGAGAAAAGTTCCGCCGTAGTTTTCTGCTTTTCTTCGCCTGGCATAAAGCACTGAAAAATGATTTGGCCCAACGCAGGCCATGAAACGGGAATTGCCGAGGTCTTGGTCCACAAATGCGGATCAGACTTTTCAATGCGGCTAAGTATTCTTCTCAGGTTCCTAGAGTCGCATCTGGCCATCCATCCATAGACGCAGTCAGCCGCTTGAATTGTGGCGCCAATTAACGAAAAAAGCGTTTCCAGCGCGTGATGGTAAGACATGCGAATGCAAACAGCAATCTGCTTCCCTTGCGCACTGTCTAAATTATCTGCCTGCATCCAGTCGGCGTAAATATTCGCGAGAGATACGAAATACTCTCTATCTATCCCATTTAGGAACTCCAAGTTGCGTTCACGGACATTGGCTTCCCAAATGCAGTAGGGTTCGTCGTTAACAAAAAAAACAGTGTTGTCCATAATGATGGGGCCAGAATTTTTCATGATTTAGGATTCGATACTTCAATTCCCTGGCGTTTGGCAAATTCAAGCAGGCTATGTTGAATGGCACGTGCTTCAATATCAAAGAACATACAAATCTCCGCGAGATCTATCGTGGATAGCGCCACTCGATCACCTTGATTTAACAATCGACGCCGTTCCTCTAGTTGCAGAGTTACCTCGCCGCCATCTGGAAGCGGTAGACCGCTTTCTGGGATAGATCGGAAATCATGCTTCTCTCCGGAGGGGGTATTTATGAATACCGCCGTGCCCAGCCAAAGGATTTGAAGGGGGCCATTTTTAACATCATCGCTACCCACGATACCTAGCCGGTGAGCTAGACAATTCCTCGCATTGTTGATTGATTTCAAGTGAACGGGGTGGTTGGGGCATATGGAGAATTTACCATTTAAAATATTGATTTTATTAGGGAACCCTTGGGACCTAAATTTAACTTGTTCCGCTTGAAGTATGCTCAATGCTGTTCGCGATCCATGTGCCTTGAAGGCTAGAGCCGCTCTATGTACGTGGTCCAGATAGACTGAAAAAGTCTCGACTAACTCTCTCAAGCCATTGGCTTCTATCCATATCCGAAATTCCCCCTTCATTTCTTCGATCTCATTCACGGGTAAATTGTCGGGCGCGAAAGAAATGTTCGTGATATTGGTAAGTTGGTACTGATCCAGACGAGGATCAAGCGCGGCATTCACTCCCAGACCCATAAAAATTGATGCCCGTCGGACTCCCTTAAGGGCGACATTGAGCATCTTGTCGAGATCGACATGAAATTCCAGAGTAGGCATAGTGGGCGTTGATCATGGATTAATCTTCGGAGCCATAGCTTAGTCGGTTTGGCCTGAGGGGAATATTTTGTCCTCGCGCAGAAACCAAGGAACTCCGTCAGAGGGCCGCGCTTAGTGGTTTGCATGTAGAGACGAAGGCTTTCTGCGATAGAATCGACTAGTTCAACGGTCCTAGTCTTCGTAGGGCCGTTTGTTTTTTTCGATCATGTCACCAGCCACCTCCCAATCGATTCCGCTGCCCGCGCACCTGCTGCGCGAGCTTGTGAAGCTCGGCTGGCCGGTGTTCATCGCGCAAATCGCGGTCATGGCCAACGGGCTGATCGACACCATCATGGCCGGGCGCTACGGCACCGTCGACCTCGCCGGGGTGGGCATCGGCAACGCCATTTTCTTCAGCGTGTTCGGCCCGCTCATGGGCATGCAGATCGCCATGACGCCCATCGCCGCGCGGCTGTACGGCGCCGGGCGCTTCGCCGACATCGGCGAGAAGGTGCGCCAGGGTATGTGGTTTTCGCTGGTGCTGGCGGTGGTTGCCTTCGCGCTGTTCCGTCATCCCGAGCCCTTTCTCGAGCTCACCCAGGCCGAGCCCGAGGTGCGCACGCGGGTGCGCGACTACCTGGGCTACATCGCCTGGGGCATTCCGCCGGCGCTGCTGTTCCGCCTGTTCTACAGCTATTCGACGGCGGTGTCGCGGCCGCGCATGGTCATGGTGTTCAACCTCGTAGGGCTGGCGTTCAAGATTCCGCTCAACTGGGTGTTCATGTACGGGCACCTGGGCGCCCCCGAGCTGGGCGCGAGCGGCTGCGCACTTGCCACCACCTGCATTTCCTGGGGCATGTGCCTGGCCGCATGGTTCTGGGTGTCCCGTGATCCGGGTTACCGCCGTTATGCCGTGTTCGAGCGCTGGTCATGGCCGGACGGGCGCGCGCTGTGGGAAATCGTGTCGCTGGGCGTGCCCATCGGCGTGACTTTCTTCGTCGACGTGACGGCCTTCACCTTCATGGCCATTTTCATCGCGCGCCTGGGCGCCACGCTCTCGGCCTCGCACCAGATCGCCGCCAACATCGCGGCGCTCCTGTTCATGCTGCCGCTGGCGCTGGGCAACGCCGCCAGCGTGCTGGTGGGCCAGGCGCTGGGGGCGCACGACTACGCGCGCGCCCGCGCCACCGGCATCGCGGGTCTGGGCATGGGCTTCGCCGTGGCGGCCTGCTTCGCCGCGCTGCTGTTCATCGGAGCGCCGCTGGTGGCGTCGCTGTACAGCCAGGACGAGGGCGTGCGCGCCGCCGCGGCCGCGCTCATCCGCTTCGTCTGCGGCTACCACCTGTTCGACGCCGTGCAGGCCGTGGTGGTGAACGTGCTGCGCGGCTACAAGCGCGCGGTGGTGCCCATGGTGATTTACGGCGTGGGGCTGTGGTGCATAGGGTTGGCCGGGGGCTACGCATTGGCATTCGGCCATGCGGATCTGGGCTCGATCGGCATCACCACGCCCATGGGCGCGCGCGGCTTCTGGACCGGCGCCATAGGCGGCATGTGCATAGCCAGCCTGATGGTGGCCGGATATTTCCTCTACGTCAGCACGCCGAGAAGGGCCATGCAGGCCGACAAGGTGCTGACGGCCTGACCGCTACTTCGCAGCCTGCTTGGGTAGTTTCGCAGTTTTCTTCAGCTTAGTCGATTTGACCGAGCGGGCTCGGAGAGATTTTTTGGCCGTCTTCGATGCGACTTTCGCACTAGGTGACGACAAAACTTTCGAGTTTGAACTCTGGGCGGCCTTGGACCGGTGGGTACTCGAAGCTCGGCGCTTCGCGCCGGTAGGCTCGGATGGAGCCTTCGTTTTTGACGTTGTCCGCGGCTTTGCAGTTCTTTTTGCTTTGAGCGGTTTGCTGTTTGCTTTTCTGAGCGCTGCTTCGATGGCCATTCGCGCCCAAGGCAAGGCCAGAGCCGGCGACTCCATCCCTTCCTCCGGCATGCTGCAATAATTCAACGACACCTGCTTGCGGTTCTTCGCCTCGTATACGAAGGGTTGCGACCCCGCCTGTTCGAACCGCGCCCGCGTCTCGTCATCCACCTTCAGGTACAGCACGTCGCGCGACACGAACGAGAACATCAACCCGTCCATGAAAAAGCCCTGCCCCCCGAACATGCGCCTGGCCACGAACCGGCCGACTGGCGCCAGCAGTTCCTGCGCGTACTCGGCGAATCCGCCGGTGGGCGGTGAGATGGGGCTTTTCACGCCTGGCTCAGCTTGAGCCGCTTCCAGATTTCCGTCGTGAGCCCCGCCTGGTTCATGGTGTAGAAGTGGATGCCCGGCGCGCCCTGCGAAAGCAGCCGCTCGCACAGTTCCGTCACCACATCCAGTCCCAGCGAGCGGACTGATTCCGCGTCATCGCCATAGCTCTGCATTTTCAAGCGCAACCAACGCGGTATCTCTGCTCCGCAGGCATCCGAGAAGCGCGCCAACTGCGAGAAATTGCCGATGGGCATGATGCCCGGCACGATGGGAATGGAAATATTCAGCCGCTCGCAGTCATCGACGAAGCGGAAATACGCGTCGGCGTTGAAGAAATACTGGGTGAGCGCGGCGTCGGCCCCGGCGTCCACCTTGCGCTTGAAGGCGCGCAGGTCGTCCTCGGCGCCGCGCGCCTGGGGATGGAACTCCGGGTAGCACGCCACCTCGACGTGGAAATGGCTGCCCGTGGTCTCGCGGATGAAGGTCACGAGGTCGCTGGCGTATCGCAACTCGCCCACGCTGGCCGCGCCCGAGGGCAGGTCGCCGCGCAGCGCCACGATGTGGCGCACGCCCTTGGACTTGTACAGCTCCAGCGTGGCGGTGATGTCGCCGCGCGTGGAGCCGATGCAGGACAGGTGCGGCGCCGCGTCGCTGCCGCCGGCCTGGATGTCCAGCACGGTCTCCAGCGTGCGGTCGCGCGTGGAGCCGCCCGCGCCGTAGGTGACGGAGAAGAACTTGGGCTTGAGCCGCGCCAGGTCCTGCCACGTAGTGCGCAGCTTGGCCACGCCTTCCGGCGTCTTGGGCGGAAAAAATTCGAAGCTGAAAGCGCGCGGATGGCGTTTCTGGCTGTTCATGTCTGGCCTCCTTGAAACCCGCGGGTTTCCGGAAGTGAAGGAGCGGACGCCTTCGCGCCGCTCCCGCCTTCAACCGGTTAGTACCGGTACGTGTCCGCCTTGTACGGGCCCTGCTTTTCCACGCCGATGTAGCGCGCCTGGGCATCGGACAGTTCGGTGAGCTGCGCGGCCAGCTTCTTCAACTGCAGCCGCGCCACTTTCTCGTCCAGGTGCTTGGGCAGCACGTACACGCCCAGCGGATACCTGTCCGGGTTGTTGAACAGCTCGATCTGCGCGATGGTCTGGTTGGCGAAGGACGAACTCATCACGTAGCTGGGGTGGCCGGTGCCGCAGCCCAGGTTCACCAGCCGCCCTTCAGCCAGCAGGATGATGCGCTTGCCGTCGGGGAAAATGACGTGGTCCACCTGGGGCTTGATGTTCTCCCACTTGTAGGCCTTGAGCGCGGCGATGTCGATTTCGTTGTCGAAGTGGCCGATGTTGCAGACAATGGCCTGGTTCTTCATTTTCTTCATGTGCTCGTGGTTGATCACATGGAAGTTGCCCGTGGCCGTGACGAAAATGTCGGCGTGCTCGCAGGCGTAGTCCATGGTCACCACGCGATAGCCTTCCATGGCCGCCTGCAGGGCGCAGATGGGATCGATTTCGGTCACCCACACCTGGGCCGACAGGGCGCGCAGCGCCTGCGCCGAGCCCTTGCCCACGTCGCCGTAGCCGCACACCACGGCGATCTTGCCGGCCACCATCACGTCGGTGGCGCGCTTGATGCCGTCCACCAGCGACTCGCGGCAGCCGTACAGGTTGTCGAATTTGGACTTGGTCACCGAGTCGTTGACGTTGATGGCGGGGAATTTCAGCAGTCCGTCCTTCGCCATCTGGTACAGGCGCTTCACGCCGGTGGTGGTCTCCTCGGTCACGCCACGCACCTTGGCGAGGCGCGTGGAATACCACTTGGGGTCCTTCGCCAGTTTTGCTTTGATTGAGGCGAACAGCTCGGTCTCTTCCTCGCTGCCGGGGTGGGCGAGCAGCGTTGCGTCGGATTCGGCGCGCGTCCCCAGGTGCAGGAGCAGCGTGGCGTCGCCGCCGTCGTCCAGGATCATGTTGGAGAATCCCCCGTCCGGCCACTCGAATATGCGGTGGGTGTAGTCCCAGTACTGGGCCAGGGTTTCGCCCTTGACGGCGAACACGGCCGTGCCGCCCGCGGCAATGGCGGCGGCGGCGTGGTCCTGGGTGGAGTAGATGTTGCACGAGGCCCAGCGCACCTCCGCCCCTAACGCCTTCAGCGTTTCGATCAGCACCGCCGTCTGGATGGTCATGTGCAGGGAGCCGGTGATGCGCGCACCGCGCAGCGGCTGCTGGGTGGCGAATTCCTCGCGGATGGCCATGAGACCGGGCATTTCGGTCTCGGCAATGGCGATTTCCTTGCGGCCCCAGTCGGCCAGGGCCATGTCGGCCACGACGTAGTCGGCCGGTGCAGAAGATTTGGGGGAGTTCTTAAGTGTGGCGCTCATCCCGCGCCCTCCTTTCTTGCGAAAAAAGTTTGCGAGCGCCGTTGCCGTTCCCGGTATGCGCGCTTGCTTCACGCGTTATCGGGGACGCTTCGAGCCTGGACGGGGCACCGGTTCCGCTTGGGAAAGCCTGGAAACTCGGACCGCCGCTTGCAACGCTCCTCGAAGCAGGGCGAACTATAGCATGGGCGGCCTTGTCGCGCCGACGCCGGGACCGGCCTGTTGCATGGCCTGTTCGGTATTGCTTGGAACGGACAGACGTAAAAAAGGAGGCCGAAGCCTCCTTTTTAATCGCGTTACGCCATTTTGAATCGCGTTCCGCGATGGGTGACTCAGGCGGTGACCGCCTCGCGCTTGACCCCGGCCTCGGCCGCGAGGATTGCGGCCTTGTCGGTGGTTTCCCAGGTGAATTCCGGCTCGTCGCGGCCGAAGTGGCCGTAGGCGGCGGTCTTTTCGTAAATGGGACGCAGCAGGTTGAGCATCTGCACAATGCCCTTGGGGCGCAGGTCGAAATGCTTCTGCACCAGTTCCGACAGCTTCTCGTCGGAAACCTTGCCCGTGCCGAAGGTGGTGACCATGACGCTGGTGGGCTTGGCCACGCCGATGGCATACGAGACCTGCACCTGGCAGCGCGAGGCCAGGCCCGCCGCCACCACGTTCTTGGCCACATAGCGCGCCGCGTAAGCGGCCGAACGGTCCACCTTGGAGGGATCCTTGCCCGAGAACGCGCCGCCGCCGTGCGGCGCGGAGCCGCCGTAGGTGTCGACGATGATTTTGCGGCCGGTCAGGCCGCAGTCGCCCTTGGGCCCGCCGATGACGAAGGCGCCGGTGGGATTGACCAGGTAGTTGATGTGGCCCTTCACCAGGCTCTTGGGCAGCACCGGTTTGATGATGCTCTCGATGACCGCTTCCTCGATCTGCTTGTGGGTCATGTCCGGCCGGTGCTGGGTGGACAGCACCACGGTTTCGATGGAATGCGGCTTGCCGTCCTCATAGCGGATGGTGACCTGCGACTTGGCGTCGGGGCGCAGCCAGGCCAGGCGCCCGTCGCGGCGCAGCTCCGACTGGCGCTCCACCAGGCGGTGCGACAGCCAGATGGCGAGCGGCATGTACTGCGGGGTCTCGTCGCAGGCGTAGCCGAACATGAGGCCCTGGTCGCCGGCGCCCTGGTCCAGATTCAGGCCGCGGCCCTCGTCCACGCCCTGGGCGATATCCTGCGACTGCTCGCCGTAGGCCACGATGACGGTGCAGGTGTGGGTGTCGAAGCCGATGGCCGGGTCGCTGTAGCCGATGCGCTTGATGGTGCGCCGGGCCACGTCATCGTAGTTCACGCGCGCGCCGGTGGTGACTTCGCCCGCCAGCACCACGAGGTTGTCCTTCACCAGCGTTTCCGCCGCCACTCGCGAGCGCGGGTCCTGGGCTAGAATGGCGTCCAGGATGGCGTCCGAAATCTGATCCGCGACTTTGTCGGGATGGCCTTCGGAGACGGATTCGGAGGTGAAAAGGTAGCTCGACATAGGGCACCCAATAGTAATTAGTAATAAAAAAGCGCTGAACAGGCCTCCGTCATCGGACGGTGTTCCGCGTCCCGTCTGACGTGGGGGATACACAAGGGGGCGTTTCCCCTTGTTCCTAAACCAATAAGAAAACGAAGGCGAAGGATAGCATGGGCGGGCTCCCCCATTGACCGCTTCTGTCGCGCCTCAAACCCGCCCCGAATGGCTTATTTCCTGAAAATTTTGGCGCGATTGCCATTATTTTCCTTTCACGCAGTCGGCGCCGCCCTGGGCTGGGTGGCCTGGTGCGTATCGCCGCGCCTGCGGCGGTTCAGCCGCGAAAACCTCGCCGCGGCCGGCTTCGACGATCCGGCGCTGCTGCGCCGGTCAGTGACCGAGACGGGCAAAGGGCTATTGGAACTCATCCCCGTGTGGTTCCGGCCGCAGGCCGAAGCCGCGGCGCTGCTGCTTGAAGACGAGGGCACGCCCGGCGTGATCGCGCAGGCGCGCGCGGCCGGCAAGGGCGTGATTTTTGTCACACCGCACCTGGGTTGCTTCGAGGTCACCGCGCAGTGGTATGCCGAACGCGTCGGTCCCATTACGGCGCTGTTCTCTCCACCCAAGCGCGGTTTCATGCAGCACCTCATCCTGAGCGGGCGCGAAAAGCCCGGCCTGAAACTGGCCCGTCCCGATGTGGCCGGGGTGCGCGCCCTGTTCAGCGCACTGCGCGCGGGTGAGGCCGTGGGCATCCTGCCCGACCAGACGCCAGGGCGCGGCGAAGGCGCCTGGGCCGAGTTCTTCGGCCGCCCCGCCTACACCATGACCCTGGTGCAGCGGCTGGCGGACAAGACCGGCGCGCCCATCGTGCTCGCCTATGCCGAACGCCTCGCGCGCGGCGCGGGCTACGTCGGCCACGCCGAGGCCATGCCGCCGCGCCAGCCGGGCGAAACGCCGGAGCGCCATCTCAACCGCGCCCTGGAAGGCCTGATCCGGCGCTGCCCCAGCCAGTACCTGTGGAGCTACAACCGTTACAAGCGGCCGGCCGGCGTGGAGCCGCCCCCGCCGTGAGCAGTCGCAACCAGGCCTCATGGCCGGCGCGCGCCGGCCTCGCTCTGCTGTGGCTGCTGGCACGGCTGCCCGCTGCTTGGCTGTCCGCCGTGGGTAGTCTGCTGGGCGGAACGTTGTTCCTCCTCGCGCGCGAACGCCGCCGGGTCTGTCTCACCAACCTCGAACGCTGCATGCCCGAACTGGCCGAGCACGAACGGCACGCGCTCGCCCGGGCACATTTCCGCTGTTACGCCCAGTCGCTGCTGGAGCGCGGCGTGCTGTGGTGGGCGCCGCGCGCCGTGGTGCTCGAGCGCGTCGCGCTGCTCGGGCTCGAGCACCTGCAGGCCGCGCGAGGGACGGGAAACAGCGGCGGCCCCGTCATCCTGCTCGCGCCGCATTTTGTCGGCTTGGACGCGGGCTGGACGCGCCTCGCCTGCGAGCTCGACATGGCCAGCGTGTACGCCAAGCAGAAAAGCGCGGCCATGAGCGAGGCCCTGTACCGCGGCCGCATGCGCTTCGGGCGGCAGCGGCTGTTTTCGCGTCAGGAGGGCATTCGTCCCGCGCTGGCGGCGTTGAAGCAGGGGCTCCCCTTCTACTACCTGCCCGACATGGATTACGGGCCGCGCGACGCGCTGTTCGTGCCGTTTTTCGGCGTGCCCGCGGCCACCATCACCGGGCTGACGCGGCTGGCGCGCCTCGCGGGCGCGGCGGTGGTGCCCTGCGTGACGCGACGGCTGGCCGGTGGCCGCTATGAAGTGCGTTGCTATCCGGCATGGGATAATTACCCCACCGACGATATCGAAGCCGACACGCGGCGCATGAACGCCTACATCGAAGACCGCGTGCGTGAGATGCCCGAACAATATCTGTGGACGCACAAACGATTCAAAACCCGCCCTTCCGGCGCCCCACGTTGGTACTGAGGCGCCGGGACCGGCGCCAATGAGCAGTGCCGGTATGGGGTCTGTGGGCAAGAACTTCGTCAATCCTCCACCCGAAACCATCCGCGCATGGCTGACGGGCGTGCACAGCATCGCCGTGGTGGGCTTCTCGCCCAAGCCGGCGCGGCCCAGCAACAACATCGCCCGTTCCATGCAGCGCTACGGCTTTCGCATCATTCCCGTGCGTCCTGGCATTGCCGGGGGCCTGGGAGAGCGCGCCTGGCCTGACCTTGCGGCCGTGCCCGAGCGCATCGACCTTGTGAACGTGTTCCGCGCAGGAGAACACATTCCCGGCATCGTTGACGAATGCCTGCGGCTGGGGCTGAAAACCATCTGGATGCAGGAAGGCGCGGTGAACCACGAGGCCGCCCTGCGCGCCGCCGCCGGCGGCATGAACGTGGTCATGGACCGCTGCATCCTGCACGACTACACTGACCTGTTTCGCAAGACCCACAAGAGCTAGAACCGAGGAAGAGTCGATATGGATTTTTCACTGACCCCCGAGCAGGAAGCCGTGCGCGAGGCCATCGCCAAGATCTGCGCGCGCTTCGGCGACGACTACTGGCTGGAGCGCGACAAAACGGGCGTGTTTCCCAACGAACTGCACAAGGCGCTGGCCGACGACGGCTGGCTAGGCATCTGCATGCCCGAGGCGCAGGGCGGCTCGGCCTTGGGCGTCATGGAAGCGGCGCTGATGATGCAGGCCATCGCCGAGTCGGGCGCCGGCATGACCGGGGCCTCGGCCATCCACCTCAACATTTTCGGCCTCAACCCGGTGGTGGTGTACGGCACCGAGGAGCAGAAAAACCGCATGCTGCCGCCGCTCATCGCCGGCAAGGAAAAATCCTGCTTCGCCATCACCGAGCCCAACACCGGCCTCGACACCACCAAGCTCAAGCTGCGCGCCGAAAGAAAGGGCGACCGCTACGTGCTGAACGGCGCCAAGGTGTGGACCACTACGGCGCAGATCGCCGACAACATCCTGGTGCTGGCGCGCACCACGCCGCTCGAGGAGGTGAAGAAAAAAACCGAGGGCCTGTCGTTGTTCTACACCAGGCTCGACCGCAAAAAAGTCGAAGTGCGGCTGATCGAAAAAATGGGCCGCAAGGCCGTGGACTCCAACCAGGTGTTCTTCGACGGCATGGAAGTGCCGGTGGAGGACCGCATCGGCGAGGAAGGACGCGGCTTCGAGTACATCCTGGACGGCATGAACCCCGAGCGCATCCTCATCGCCTCCGAAGCCGTGGGCCTGGGCAAGGTGGCGCTGGCGCGCGCCGCCAAGTACGCCAACGAGCGCGTGGTGTTCGGCCGCCCCATCGGCAAGAACCAGGGCATCCAGCATCCGCTGGCCGAATGCTGGATGGAACTGGAAGCGGCCCACCTCATGGTCATGCAGGCCGCCTGGCGCTACGACAACGTGGACAACGGCAAGCAGACCGGCGCTTTGGCCAACGCCGCCAAGTATCTGGCCGCCGAGGCCGGCTTCAAGGCCTGCACCCAGGCCGTCATGACGCACGGCGGCTACGGCTATGCCAAGGAGTACCACGTCGAGCGCTACATGCGGGAGATCATGATTCCGCGCATCGCGCCGGTGAGCCCGCAGCTCATTCTTTGCTATATCGCCGAGCAGGTACTGGGGCTACCGAAGTCGTACTAGGCGAATCGCATCTCGCCGTGAGCTGGCTTCATCGACTGCTGGGAAATCAGAAAACCGCTGGCGCGAGGCGGGACTGCACCGTGTCGTTCACGAACATGACCGGCTACGTGGGAATTGCCGAGCGCATGCCGCTGGAAAAGCTGCCGGTATTCATGAAACGGTACTTTGAAACCCAGGGTGAAGCAATCCAAGCCAGAAAAGGCGTTCTCGATAAATACATTGGGGACGTCATCGAGGCGTTCTGGACCGAACCCAAAGTTCATGCGCAACTTGCCTGCGAATGCGCGCTGGATCAGCTCGCTGCCATGAGGGATTTCCACGCGTGGGCATCCTCCAATGGGTACCCCAGTCCGGATATTCGAATTGGCGTGAATTCAGGCCTTATGTCTGTGGGCGAGGTCGGAACTGAAGTTTTGCGGAACTTCACGGTAATGGGCGATGAGGTCAACTTGGCCTCAAGGATCGAAGGGTTGACCAAAATTTTTGGGGCGCAAATTCTTCTTTCCGGGGCGACGCGCAAAGGACTCTCCTCAGATATGGTGGTTAGGCACATCGACAGGGTTCGGGTGAAAGGCAAAGAAGGGTCCGTGGACATCTTCGAACTGGTGTGTCGTAAAGCCGATTTGGCGGAGCAGAAGGCGGCGTTCTTGGCCCTGTATGAGCAAGGTATGAGCGAATACTTGCGCGGCAATTTTTCAGCCGCAAGCAAATTTTTCGAGCAGACGAAAGCGCTTATTCCGGCCGATGGACCGAGCAAGGTCATGGTCGAGAGGTGTATGCAGTACCGCCAGTTGCCTGATTGACTCAATGTCAGGCCGGGGCGTTGGCCTTGCCGTGCTGACTACTCTTTTTGCCGGCGACAGTCCCGCAAGGCTTCCTCAACCAGGAGGCCCAATTCGTCAGGGGATAGATCGGCGAATTGCTCACGCACCTCGAGTAACACTTGGTCGAATGCGCGCCATTTTTCGGCCGCATCCGCGAGGTCTTCAGAATCACTGGTCTTCGGCATGGCTGGCCCCAGGAAGCGCGTACAATTCGTTATCTTAAGCAATTTTATGAAACAAGAACAATAGCTTAATTGTCGCGTATGAAATTGAAGTTCACGAAAATGCAGGGCGTCGGCAACGACTTCGTCGTGTTCGACGGTGTTTCTCAACAGGTGAACCTGTCGCCCGAGAACGTGCGCGCCATCGCCGACCGCCATTTCGGCATCGGCTGCGACCAGGTGCTGCTGGTGGAAAAGCCGCACAGCCCGCAGGCCGACTTTCGCTACCGCATTTTCAATTCCGACGGCGGCGAGGTGGAGCAGTGCGGCAATGGCGCGCGCTGCTTCGTGCGCTTCGTGCGCGAGCGCGGCCTCACCTCCAAGGACGAAATCCACGTCGAGACCCTGGGCGGCCTGATCGCGCCGCGGCTGGAGTCGGATGGCCAGGTGACCGTTGACATGGGCGCGCCCATTTTCGATCCGCCGCGCGTGCCCTTCCTCGGCACCACGGAACTGATTCAGCCGCTCGCGCTGCCGCAGGGCGGCGCGGTGCAGATCACCGCGCTGTCCATGGGCAATCCTCACGCCGTGCAGTTCGTTGACGACGTGGATGCCGCTCCTGTCACGACGCAGGGGCCGTTGATCGAACACCACCGCGACTTCCCCAAGCGCGTCAACGCCGGTTACGCCCAGGTGCTGGACCGCCATCGCATCAAGCTGCGGGTATGGGAGCGCGGCGCGGGCGAGACCCTGGCCTGCGGCACCGGCGCCTGCGCGGCGGTGGTGGCGGGCATGCGCCGCGGCCTGCTCGATTCGCCGGTGCGTGTCAGCACGCGCGGCGGCGATTTGACCATTCAATGGAATGGGGAGGACACTGGCACCGTGCGCATGACCGGTCCCGCGGTCACGGTGTTCGACGGAGAGATCGAACTCGCCGTTTAGCAAGCTGAAAGAACAAGGAAAGCACATGAACGCCGACGACGTCGCCGCCTACCTGCAGAACAATCCCGGGTTTTTCGACGACCATGCCGAGTTGCTCACCAGCATTTCGGTCCCGCATCCCCATGGCGGCAAGGCCATCCCGCTGGCCGACCGGCAGGTCATCGCACTGCGCGACGAAAACAAGAACTTCCGCGCCAAGCTGGCCGAGCTCATTCAGTTCGGCGAAGAGAACGTGGCCATCAGCGACAAGATGCACCGGCTCGCGCTCGCCCTGTTGCCGGCGCGCGACCTTGCAGGGGTGCTCTCCGCCTTCCATTACAACCTGGGCGAAGACTTCGCGGTGCCGCACACCGCCATCCGGCTGTGGCGCGCCGCGGGCGAAGGGGCAGACCGGCCCGAGTTCAGCCCGGTGAGCGAGGACCTGCAATCCTATGCCCAGGGGCTGGCCGAGCCGTATTGTGGACCCAGCGGTGGTTCCAGCGTCAACGTGGAAGCCGCGGCCTGGTTCGGCGAGGCCGCTTCGCATATTCGCTCGGTGGCCCACGTGGCCATTTTTGAGCCCGGCCCGGCCGGGGCCGCGGTGCCGGACGCGCCGGCACGCTGCTTCGGCCTGCTGGCCATGGGCAGCGAAGACGTGCTGCGCTTCTATCCCGACATGGGCACGCTGTACCTCAAGCGCCTGGGCGACTTCCTGGGCGCGGCGCTGACCCGATTTTTGGACTGAGTTTCCAAGCATGAATCCTCTGAAATCGGGGATATACAAGGGGGCGCTTTTTCGAAAATGCGCCCCTTGTTCCATGAACTCCGGCGAATGACGCAGGACGCAGCCGACACCCTGATCGCCGCCTACCTGCGGCACCTGGAAGTCGATCGCCGGCTGTCGCCGCACACCATTGGCGCCTATAAGCGCGACCTGAACAAGCTCACCGCCGAGGCCGGCGGGCTTCCCTTGCAGCAATGGCGCGACAACCACGTGCGGCGCGCTGTCGCGCGGCTGCATTCCCGCGGCTTGTCGGGCCGCTCAATCGCGCGCCTGCTGTCGTCGTGGCGCGGCCTGTTCGAGTGGGCGGCAAGGCAGGGCGGTATCAAGGCGAATCCGGCGGCGGGCGTGCGCGCGCCCAAGAGCCCCAGGCATCTGCCCAAGGCGCTCTCGCCCGACCTCCTGTTCCGGCTGCTGGATGCTCCCGAGGAGCAATCCGGTAGCGCGGAGGCACGCGCATTGGAGCTGCGCGACCAGGCCATGTTCGAGCTGTT
>DATNCF010000690.1:0-11258 GCA_035571675.1 Burkholderiales bacterium
CCTGGGAGAATTCCAGCACCAGCACCCGGCCGCCCGGGCGCAGCACACGGCGCATTTCCGCCAGCGCCTGTTCCTTGCGGGTCATGTTGCGCAAGCCGAAGGCCACGCTCACGCAATCGAAATGGTTGGAGGGAAAGGGCAGCGCCTCGGCGTCGCATTGCACCGTGGGCAGCAGCCGGCCCCGGTCGAGCAGCCGGTCGCGGCCCACGCGCAACATGTCGCCGTTGACGTCCGTGGCCCACACCTGCCCGGTTTCCCCGACACGCTCGGCGAAGGCCAGCGCCAGGTCGCCCGAGCCCGACGCCACGTCCAGGACTTTATGGCCGGGGCGCACGCCACTGGCCTGGATTGCGGCGATTTTCCACAGCCGGTGCAGCCCGAGCGACATGAGATCGTTCATCACATCGTACTTGGAGGCGACTGACGAGAACACGCCGGACACTTTGCGCGTCTTTTCCTCCTCGCTGACCGTCTGGTAACCGAAATGCGTCGTCATAATAATTTATTAAAGCACTTGTTCATTCGGCCGTGCCGGATTTGCGGGCCCAGCCATGCAAAAAATGTCGCCTTGTTGCAATCAAAGCACTTTTTCTTAAATTTCACCGCGCCGGAATTTCAGAAAAATGCCTTGTGCATACCGGCAAGGCCGGCGGACGGGGCGAGGCGAAGGTGCCGGCAGGGCCGGATGAGAAGGATTTTGATTCGGCTTTTAGCTTAAATATCCCGGCTCTTCCCGGCACTCTTGAGCTTGCTCAGGTACTGGGCCCAGAGCTGTTCCCGCCGATGGCCCAAGTCGTACAGGTACTCCCAGGAATAAATTCCGGAGTTATGCCCGTCTGAAAAAGTCGGCTGGATTCCATAGGTGCCGACCGGCTCCACACCGGAAATTTCCACGTTCTTTTTCCCCGTTTGCAGCACTTCCTGCCCCGGCCCATGACCGCGCACCTCGGCCGAAGGCGAGTACACCCGCAGCATTTCGTAGGGGATTTCGAAGCGCCGCCCGTCGTCGAAGCTGATTTCCAGCACCCGTGACTTCTGGTGCAGCTTGATTTCGGTGGGCGTGGGGGTTTGGGAGGTCAGGCCGGACATGTTGGAAATAGAGGGGGTGAAAGGGTGAAACCAAGGGCTGTCTCTAGGCTACCGCAACCGCGTTATGCCAGTATGAAGAATGTAACAAAAGTGTCATCATGCTGACCTAGAATCGCAAATAATCCTATATTATTCAAAGCGATTCAAAAAGGCCCCATGCCCGCCAGCATACTCGTTGTTGAAGACGAACCGGCCATTCAGGAGTTGATTGCCATCAACCTTGAGCACGCCGGCCACAGCGTGCTGCGCGCGCGCGACGCCGAGCAGGCCGGGCACATGGTGCGCGAAGTGCTGCCGGACGTGGTGCTGTTGGACTGGATGCTGCCCGGGCAAACGGGCATTGCTTTCGCCCGCACGCTGCGCGACGACGAGCGCACGCGGCGCGTGCCCATCATCATGCTCACGGCCCGCGGCGCCGAGTCCGACAAGGTGGCCGGCCTGGAGTCGGGCGCCGACGACTACATCACCAAGCCGTTTTCGCCCCGTGAGCTGGTCGCCCGCGTCAAGGCCGTGCTGCGGCGACGCTCCCCCCAGCTCACCGACGAGGCCGTGGAAATCGGCGGCCTGAAGCTCGACCCCGGCACGCACCGGGTGAGCGCCAACCGCTCGGTGCTCAACCTCGGCCCCACCGAATTCCGCCTGCTGCATTTCATGATGACCCACCCCGAGCGCGTGCATTCCCGCACCCAGTTGCTCGACCATGTCTGGGGCGATCACGTGTTCGTGGAAGAGCGCACGGTGGACGTGCACATCCGCCGCCTGCGCAAGTCCCTGGAGGAGACCGGCCACGACCGGCTGATCCAGACCGTGCGCGGCAGCGGCTACCGTCTGGCCGCCGCCGGCTGACCGTGCACCCCGGCCATCCCGCGGCCTAAAATACCGTCCCGGCCTTGTGTTCCAGGTCGCCTGAAGCGTAGCCCTGCTTGAACCGCCAAAGCGAATTCGTCTGGACCCGCACCTTTGCCGCGCTGGCCGTCACGGGCGTGGTCGCGCTTGCACTGGGCCTCGCCGCCGGGTGGGCATGGGGCCTGGGCATCGCCCTGGCCGGCGTCCTAGTTATTCTGTGGCGCCACCTCTCCAATGTGTCCACGCTGCTGGCGTGGCTAAACGACACCGCGCAGCCCGTCCCGGACGGGAATGGCGTGTGGGAAGCGGTGTTCGCCGGGCTGTATCGGCTGGTCGGCGGGCAAAAGAAAGAGCGCGTCCAACTCACGGAGGCGCTGGTGCGCTTCCGGTCGGCGGGCACGGCCATGCCCGACGGCGTGGTGATACTGGACGCCTCCAACCACATCGAGTGGTGCAATCCCATGGCGGAGCGGTTTTTCGACATCGACTCCGCCAGGGATGTGGGCCAGGCCATCGTCAACCTGGTGCGCGCGCCGGGCTTCGCCAGCTACCTCGACGAGGGCGATTTCAGCGAGCCGTTCACGCTGCGCCTGACGCGCGGGGAGGCGCTGTCGCTGTCGCTGCGCATCGTGCCCTACGGGCAGGACCAGAAGCTGCTGCTGTGCCGCGACGTCACCCAGGCCGAGAAGCTGGAAATCATGCGCCGCGACTTCGTGGCCAATGTGTCGCATGAGCTGAAGACGCCGCTCACCGTGGTGAGCGGCTTCCTGGAGACCCTGGAAGACGGCAAGGTGAACTTCTCCGAGCGCCGCGGCCAGGAAATCATCCGCATGATGCAGGAGCAGACCTCGCGCATGCTGCGCCTCATCGACGACCTGCTCACCCTGTCGGCATTGGAGTCGAGCGCGGCGCCGCCGGACGAAGCGCAGTTCGACATCACGCCGCTGCTGGCGCAACTGGCCGCCGAGGGCGAGGCGCTGTCGGGCGGGCGCCACCGCATCGTGGTGCACAGCGCCGACCCGGCGCTGGTCATGGGCAGCGAACGCGAACTGCATTCGGCGTTCGGCAACCTGGTGTCCAACGCCATCCGCTACTCGCCCCAGGGCGGCAGCGTGGAACTGGCCTGGCGCGTGCGCGACTCGGGCGAGGGCGCCTTCACCGTCACCGACACCGGCATCGGCATCGACTCGCGCCACATTGCGCGCCTCACCGAGCGCTTTTACCGGGTGGACCAGAGCCGCTCGCGCGCCACCGGCGGCACCGGCCTGGGCCTCGCCATCGTCAAGCACATCCTCACCCACCACCAGGGCGGACTGGAGATCAGAAGCGAACCGGGGCGCGGCTCGAGCTTCACCGCCGTGCTGCCGGCGCGCAGGATTGCGCAGCCCGAGGGCATGCGCCGGCCGGTGGGAGCGGATCAAAACCCGGCTCAGGCCATGGGCGCGAGGGTGGCGCACTCGTAGTCGTAGCCGCGCTGGGTGATGCCGGCCAGGCGCGCGCGCCGCACGCCGTCTTCCAACCGCAGTTCCACGCGGCCTTCGAAACCGCCCAGGGACTGGAACGCGCCCGAGGGCAGCACCAGGCATTCGGGCAACCCGCGCGGCGGCTCGAGCACAAAGGCCTGAATGAAGGGCTCGGAAGCCTCGTCGGCGCCCTGGGCGAGGGAACGCACCGCGCAGGCCCTGGGCAGGCCGGGCAGGGCGCGCGTGCCGATGGTGACGAAGGTCGAGGGAGCGGCGTTCGAACCCGCGGTGGCCGGACCCTCGTCGCCCTGCATCAGCCAGCGCACGTCGGCGAGGATGTGCAGCGTGGCGCCGTGCGGCCGAACGGCCAGCAACTGCTGCAGGGCGATGCGCTCGCGCGGCGCGGCGCCGGCGTTGTCCAGGCGCAGGCGGAAGCCCATGGCGCTTTCGTCCAGGATGCGCCACGCCATGCCGCCCGCCTCCCCGGCCGCAGGCGCGGCGAAGGCGGCGCGCGGCGTCAACGGCTCGCCGCGCGTGGTGTAGTCCCATAGGGGCTTGTTGGGCCGCTCCAGCCAGGCGCCCGCCATGGCGCGGTGCGTCGCGGCGACGCCGATGGCCACATGGGCGGTGGTGGCGTGGGGCCGCGCCGGACGGCGCGGGAAATGCGACGCCGGTGCGCCGGCGGACCATGCCGTCAGCAGCGACTTCAACAGGCGCGAAGCCGCGGGCTCCGCGCAGTCCGCGCCCAGGGCCGCCTCCGCCGGCGAATGGCCGGCGGCGAGCAGGTGCAGGCGCTTGCGCAGCGTGTTGCGCAACGCGCCGAGGTCAAGGTAGCGGCGATCCGGCCGCGGACTGTCCACGGCCACCCACGCCGCCGGCGCATCGCCGCCGAGATCCACGGCATAGGCGGCGGTCTTTTCGATGCGCGACACCACCGCCGCCTTGCGGCTCCACTGCCCCACCCACTCGCGCAGCCAGCGCGCGTCGCGCGGCAACAGCCCGTAGGGGTTGGCGAGGGCGAACAGCAAGGGCTGGGCATAAGCGCCGGCGCAGGTCTGCGCCCCGCCTTCGCCGGCGTGCTGGGCGAACCCGGCGTGTTCGGCCTGCACATACTGGTCATGCAGGGCCTGCCACAGCCCGGCGGCCACGTCGCGGCGCGCGGCATAGGCGGCCATGATTTGCAGCGCCGCGTATTCAAGGCCGCGCAGGCAGGCGAGGCGCAACGGGTTAGCGGCCAGGGCGCGGGCGGGGTTGGGGACGCCGGGCTGCGTCCCCTGCAACGCGCGGTAATGCGCGCCCATGGCTTCGCACAGCGCCCCCACCTGCCGATAGGCCAGGTCCTCGGGCAGCGACAGCGGCAACGCCTTGCCTGAGAAGCGCTTGAAATGCTGCTCCACCGCTTCGGCGACGCGCGGATGCAGCCACTCCAGGACCTTCAGCACCTGGGGCGGAGGCAATGGCTGCTCGCGCAAATGCCGCAGCATGGCCAGGAAGGCGGCACCCGCCTGCTGGGGATCGCCCATGCCGGCGGTGGCCAGCCAATCTTCATAGATGCGCTGGTCGCGCGGATCGCGCAGTTCAGAAACAGCGGGCGGGTGCGCCGCCGGAGCCGAATCGCCGGCGGGCCGTGAATCCCGGGCCATGGTCTTCTCCCCGGCGGCCTCCCTCTCCAAGGCGCCGCTGCTCCAGCAAGGATTTTTGCAGTCCCCGGTCGAAGCGCCGGGTGATTGCCTGCGGCGCCCTAGAACGGCTGGAAGGTGACCCGCTCGAAATCGCTGCCGCGTTCCACAACGCCGGTGAGCATCACGGACTGCGGCTTGTCGGTGAACATTTCGATGCCGCGCTTGGGTTTGAACCAGCCTGCGGGCAGCACCAGCGTGGCCGGCTGCTGAAGAGCGGCCACGGCGGGAAGCGCAAACCCAGGGACGAACTTCTCGGCCATGGCATTGAGCCCGGTCGGGCGGACGGCGATGGCCTGCGGGAGGCCGGGAATGTTGCGCACGCCCATGTCGAGCACGTAGCTGTCGTCCACCGCCAGCCACTGCGCCACGGCCAGGGTGAAGAATCCGGCATCCGCCGGCCGCAGCGCCACCAGCTGGGCATGCACGTAGCGCGCCTCGCCGCTGTCGCGGCGCAGGCGCGATCCGCTCAGGCTTTCGTCGAGGATGCTCCAGGTTTCCATGGCGAAACCCTGCTGCGTGCTGTAGTCATCGTCGCGGCGCGTGGATGTGCGGCCGAACATGGCGATTTCGGCGTGCTGGGTGTGGCTCAGTTCCTTGGCATTGGCGCCGGCGGGCTGCTTGAACGGCCGGCCGGAAATAAAAAAGTGGATGCTGCCCATGCCGGCCGCCAGGGCGGCCTTGGCCGCCTTGCCGCGGCGGCCGGGCGCGCGCACGGGCCGGTCGTCACACAGCAGGCGGTGCAGCACGCCGAGCAGGGTCTCGGCGGCTTGGGCGGTCACGTCGTCACCGAGGCCGATGTCGACGGGCGCTTCGCCCTGCTTCAGCGCGGCGAGGCGCCGCCGCAGGCTGCGTCCCACCTCGGTGGTGTCAAGGAAGCGCAGGTCCTCGGGCCTGGCGCCGGCGGGCCGCTCCAGCCGGGTCGCGCCGCGGCTCGATGCAAGGTCGATCCACATGGGCGCCGCGCCCTGCCGCGGTTCGCCGTCTGCCTGCAGGTGCCGGGTCACCCGCGCCTTGATGGCGAAGCGTTCCAGCCAGCGCGCCGCGAGGCCGAGCTGGCGCGGCGTCAGTTCGTTGGGATTGGCCAGATCGAGCAGCAGCGCCTGGGCGTACAGCTCCATGCAGCTGGTCTTCCAGTCCTCGCCGCGCACCGGATGGGGCAGCCCCTCGTCGGCCAAGCCGCGCTCCTCGGCGAAGGCGTACAGCGCGTGCAGCAGCTTCCAGTCATCGGGCGAAGGCTGGCGCGAGCACTTGTACATCTCGGCCATTTTGCGCTGGGTGCACCACAGCGCGCGCTGGCAGGCGAACAGCATGGAGCCGGGCTTGGCCGGCAGCTCGGGATCGGCCTGGATGAAGGCCTGCAGGGCGCGCACGTAGCCCTGCCGCACGGCGTTCCACAACGCGTCGATGTTGAGCAGGATTTCGCGCTCGCCCTTGGACAACGGCGCCGCGCGGTTGGTGATTTTTTTGGCATGCTCGGTCT
Source organism: Burkholderiales bacterium (assembly GCA_035571675.1). Taxonomy (GTDB): domain Bacteria; phylum Pseudomonadota; class Gammaproteobacteria; order Burkholderiales; family SG8-39; genus CAIYPG01. The sequence continues at coordinate 6,561 of DATNCF010000690.1, forward strand.
GCAGAAACTGCACCGCGTCCAGCATCAGCTCCAGCACCTTGATGCGCTCGGCCGCCGGCATGTCGAAGCAATTCAGCTCCTCCAGCTCGCCCAGGAGCCGCCCGTGGCTGGGCGCGACGTTGATGAGCGGCAGGCTGCGCAGCCACTCGGTGCAGCTCGCGGCGTCGGTGAAGTCCGGGCGCGCCTCGTCGGAAATAAGGGGCAGGTCGGGAGAGAAGCTCATGCCTGCGGGCCTCCGGGGCCAAGTTCACGCCGCAGCCGCGCGGCCAGTTCGATAGCCGATGGCGAGGGCGCCACCGCGCCTTCGCGGCGCGCCGGGGCCCACACCGGGTCGGGAAAATGGCTGTCGCCGCGGAAACGCGGGATGACGTGCCAGTGCAGGTGCGGAACGACGTTGCCCAGGCTGGCCAAATTGATCTTGTCGGGCTGCATCAGCGTGCGCAGCGCGGATTCCACCGCGTACACGGTTTGCATCACTCGCTGGCGGACAGACGGATCGAGGTCGGTCATTTCGCTTACATGCGATTGGAGAATGACGCGGCAAAAGCCGGGAAAACGGGTGTCGGCCACGGCCACGACGCGGCAATACTCATCCTGCCACAGCAGGTCTTCCCCTGGAGGCTTGCACAACTCGCAATCGGTTGCCATTAACTTTTTCACGCTCGGGCGCCTTTCCGGGCGCGGTCAGCACCTCTCGGCGAGCATAGCAGGGCAGGAGGAGGGTAGTTTTACCCCCCGGCCCGTCTGTCAGCAGACGGCGTGAGGGACAACGCCGGCCCCTCACCGGCCGCGCTCACAACAGCACGCGTTCGATACCGCCGCGGTTGGCGCGCCCCACGTAGTCGGGCATCCAGTTGGGCCCCAGCACGTGCTTGGCAATTTCCACCACGATGTAATCGGCGCTGGTGCCGGAGTCGTCGTCGTAGCGCGACAGGCCCTGCAGGCAGGACGGGCAGGAGGTGAGCACTTTCACCTTGCCGTCGAAACCGTCGGCGCGCAGCGCGGCCGCGCCCTTCTGCATTTCCTCCTGCTTGCGGAAGCGCACCTGGGTGGATACATCGGGCCGCGTCACGGCCAGCGTGCCCGATTCGCCGCAGCAGCGGTCGGACAAGGCCACACCGCCGCCCATGAGCTGGTTCACCACCTTCATGGGCTGGGCGGTCTTGATGGGCGTGTGGCAGGGGTCGTGGTACATGTAGCGCGTGCCCGTGAGGCCTTCCAGTTTCACGCCCTTCTCCAGCAGGTACTCGTGGATGTCGAGCAGCCGGCAGCCCGGGAAAATCTTTTCGAACTCGTATTTCTCGAGCTGGTCCAGGCAGGTGCCGCAGGACACGATGACGGTCTTGATGTCCAGGTAGTTGAGCGTGTTGGCCACGCGGTGGAACAGCACGCGGTTGTCGGTGATGATGGCTTGGCCGCGGTCGTGCTCGCCGGCGGCGGTCTGCGGATAGCCGCAGCACAGATACCCCGGCGGCAGCACCGTGACCGCGCCCACTTCGTACAGCATGGCCTGGGTGGCGAGGCCCACCTGCCCGAACAGCCGCTCCGAGCCGCAGCCCGGGAAATAGAACACCGCGTCCGAGTCCTCGCTGGTTTTTTGCGGGTCGCGGATCACCGGCACGAAATTGCGGTCCTCGATGTCCAGCAGGGCGCGCGAGGTGCGCTTGGGCAGCCCGCCCGGCATGGGCTTGTTGATGAAATGGATGACCTGCGCGCGCAGCGCCGGCTTGCCCACCGTGGCGGGTGGCGCCTCGACCTGGCGCTGCACCAGGCCCAGCGACTTGGCAACCTTGTAGGCAAAGCGCTGAACGCGGTAGCCCACGTTCACCATGAGCTTGCGCGCCAGCTTGACCGTGCGCGGGTCCTTGGCGTTGAGGAAGGCCATGGCCGCGGCCGTGCCGGGGTTGAACTTCTTCTTGCCCTGGCGGCGCAGGAAATTGCGCATGGCGATGGACACGTCGCCGAAGTCGATGTCCACCGGACACGGGTTCAGGCTCCTGTGGCACACCGTGCAATGGTCGGCCACGTCGCTGAACTCGTCGAAGTGCTTGAGCGAAATGCCGCGCCGCGTCTGCTCTTCGTAGAGGAAGGCCTCGATGAGAAGCGAGGTGGCGAGGATCTTGTTGCGCGGCGAATACAGCAGGTTGGCGCGCGGCACGTGCGTCGCGCACACCGGCTTGCACTTGCCGCAGCGCAGGCAGTCCTTGATGGAATCGGCGATGCCGCCGATGTCCGACTGCTCGAGGATGAGCGACTCGGCGCCGAGCAGGCTGAACGAGGGCGTGTAGGCGTTGGTGAGGCCGCCTCCGGCCAGCAGCTTGCCGCGGTTGAAGCGGCCTTCGGGGTCGACCCGCTGCTTGTAGCCGCGGAAGGCCGCGACCTCGTCTTCCTCCAGGAACTCCAGCTTGGTGATGCCGATGCCGTGCTCGCCCGAGATCACGCCGCCCAGCGACTTGGCCAGCGCCATGATGCGCGTCACCGCGGCATTGGCCGCCTGCAACATGTCGTAGTTGTCGGAGTTCACCGGGATGTTGGTGTGCACGTTGCCGTCGCCGGCGTGCATGTGCAGGGCCACGAACACCCGGCCGCGCAGCACGCGCGCGTGCACGGCGTCGGCGCCCTCCAGCACCTTGCGGAAGGTGTTGCCGTCGAAAATGCGCGCCAGCTCGGCGCGCACCTCCTCCTTCCACGACACGCGCACGGTGTGGTCCTGCAAGAGCGAAAACACCGTGCCGCCCGAGAGTTTGGCCGCCAGCGCCGCCAGCGCGGGAATGTCCTTCGTACCCTCGCCGGGATGATCGTCCATGTGCTCGAGCAGCCAGCGCCAGCGCGCGCGCGTTTCGGCGAGCAGGGCACGCGCCTGTTCCACGCGGTCGCCCAGCAACTCCTCGGGCGACACCTTGTCCTCGTGCTGCACCAGCGGCAGGCCACCCGAGAAGAATTCCTCCAGCGCGTCCAGCAGCTCCAGTTTGTTCTTGATGGACAGCTCGATGTTGATGCGCTCCACGCCGTCCGAGTAGCCGCCCAGGCGGTCGAGCGGGATCACCACGTCCTCGTTGATCTTGAACGCGTTGGTATGGCGCGCGATGGCCGCGGTGCGCGAGCGGTCCAGCCAGAAGGTCTTGCGCGCCTCGGCCGACACGGCGACGAAGCCCTCGCCGCCGCGCGCGTTGGCGATGCGCACCACCTCGGAGGCGGCGCGGCCCACGGCCGCGTCATCCTCGCCGACGATGTCGCCGAACAGCACCATTTTCGGCCGCCCGGCGCGGCGCGCCTTGGTGGCGTAGCCCACGGCCTTGAGATAGCGCTCGTCCAGGTGCTCGAGCCCCGCCAGCGTCGCGCCCGGTGCGGCATCGAGGAAATTTTTCACTTCCACGATGGCCGGCACGGAGTCGCGCACCTGGCCGAAGAACTCCAGGCACACGGTGCGGATCGCGGGCGGCATCTTGTGCACGATGAAGCGCGCCGAGGTGATGAGGCCGTCGCAGCCCTCTTTCTGGATGCCGGGCAGGCCGGCCAGGAACTTGTCGGTGACGTCCTTGCCGAGGCCGGTCTTGCGGAAGGTGGCGCCCGGGATCTCCAGGATCTCCGGATTGCCGAACAGTGTGACGCCGTCGGCGCGGTAGCGCTGCACCGAAAAGCGCGCCACGGCCACGTCGTGGATCTTGCCCAGGTTGTGGTCCAGGCGCGTCACTTCCAGGAAATGGCCGGTGGGGTCCACCATGCGCCACGAAGCAAGGTTGTCCAGCGCCGTGCCCCACAGCACCGCCTTCTTGCCGCCGGCGTTCATGGCCACGTTGCCGCCGATGCACGAGGCGTCGGCCGAAGTGGGATCGACGGCGAACACGAAGCCCGCGGCCTCGGCCGCGTCCATGACGCGGCGCGTGACCGTTCCGGCTCCGCAGTGCACCGTGGGCACGGGCTCTGCCACGCCGGGCAGGGCGCGCATTTCCACTTCGGACATGAAGTCCAGCTTCTCGGTGTTGATCACCGCCGACAGGCGCTCGAGCGGAATAGCCCCGCCGGTGTAGCCCGTGCCGCCGCCGCGCGGAATGATGGTGAGGCCGAGCTCGATGCAGTCGCGGACCAGTTGCGCGCACTCCTCCTCGGTGTCGGGGTTCACCACCACGAAGGGGTACTCAATGCGCCAGTCGGTGGCATCGGTGACGTGCGACACGCGCGCCAGGCCGTCGAACTGGATGTTGTCGCGGCGCGTGCTGCGCGTGAGCAGCTTCAGCACCCGGGCGCGCAGCGCCGCGTCTTCGACGAAGGTCTTCTCGAAGGCGGCCACCGCTTCGCGGGCGCGCTGGATCAGGTAACGCACCTTCTGGTCGCGTCCCGCCGCATCGCCCGGTTCAGCGCCGTCCGCGCTGCCCCTACGCTTGTCGATCTCGGCCAAACGGTGGTGCAGCGCCGCCACCAGCAGCTTGCGGCGCTTGGGATTGTCGAGCAGGTCGTCCTGCAAATAGGGATTGCGCGACACCACCCAGATGTCGCCCAGCACCTCGTACAGCATGCGCGCCGAGCGCCCGGTGCGGCGTTCCTCACGCAACTCCAGCAGGGCGTCCCAGGCCGGCGCGCCCAGCAGCCGGATCACGATTTCCCGGTCCGAGAACGAGGTGTAGTTGTAAGGAATTTCGCGCAGTCGCATAGGGCGGCAAAAAGTTGGCCTGAGCCAAGCAGGGAAACAGAAAGTTT
>DATNCF010000691.1:0-4965 GCA_035571675.1 Burkholderiales bacterium
ATTCAGCGAATCATTAATCGTTCCGCATGGCTCAATCCAAAACCGCGCGTCCCCGAGCCGCTAGACCCAAAGCCGTCCGGCGCGCGGCCGCGCCCGCGCGCCTGAGCCACTTCGACCGCGCCGGCCGTGCGCGCATGGTGGACGTCGCCACCAAGCCGGACACCCACCGGGTCGCGGTGGCTTCGGGGGCCATCCGCATGGCCGCCGACACCTTGCGCATCATTGCAGCCGGCAGCGCCAAGAAGGGCGACGTGCTGGGCGTGGCGCGCATCGCCGGCATCCAGGCCGCGAAGCGCACCAGCGACCTGGTGCCGCTATGCCATCCGCTCGCCCTCACCAAGGTTGAATTGTCGTTCGGCCTGGACGAAGCCAACCCGGGCGTCGAGGCCAAGGCACGGGTGGAGACGCTGGGCAAGACCGGCGTGGAAATGGAAGCGCTCACCGCCGTGGCGGTGGCGCTGCTCACCATCTACGACATGTGCAAGGCCGTGGACCGGGCCATGACCATTGAAGAGGTGGCGCTGGTGGAGAAATCGGGCGGCCGCTCCGGCCTGTACCGGCGCGCCCCGCGCGCGCGCGGCCGCGCCGCCGCGCGGCGCCAGGGGAAACCCACTGCGGGCTAGCGCAGCAGCGCGAGGAACTCCTCCAGCCGTTCGGGCGCCAGCACGATGTCGCACTCTTCAATGGACGCGCTGCTGCCGAACACCGCCTCGCCCACCAGGTAGAAGAAACGCTGCCCGAGCTGGGCGGAAACAAAATAGCTGCGCGCGTCGTAAACGCCGTTCGGCACCACCGCGCCCACCAGCGCGCCCTGCGGAGCCACGGGCAGATTGGCCATGATGTCGCCGTCCACGGCCAGCAGCGCCTCGGCCTCGCTCAGCAGGGCCATCACCTCGAGCGCCGGCAGGCCGGCGGCATCGATGCTCTCGAAGCCATGTTTTTCCAGCACAGGCAGCAATTCGGGCTCATTGGCAAGCTGCGCTGGCAAGCCGCGGCGCGTGAGATACAGGCGCCGGCGCGCATGGCCCGCGGACCTGAGGCCGCCGGGGCGCATCAGCTTGCGGCGCACGAATTGCAGCGCCACCGGCGACACCCACGGTCCCATGGTCTGCAGCGATGGGATATGCAGCTCGCGCGCCAGCAGCGTGCTGTTGTCGGGCAGGTACACCAGCCTGGACGGGTCCACGCCCATGGCTTGCAGCAGCGCCCGGCGTTCCTCGGACAGGCCGTCGGGCACGATCAGGGCAAGTTCCCCCCCGCCGGGCCGCTGCTCCAGCGCCCACAACCGCGGCAGGGCCTCGAACATCCAGGCGAAGTGATCGCCGCTCCCGCCGAGAATGGCGCACGGCCGTTCCACTTCGATGCGCGCGGCGGGCAAGGACAGCAGGACGCGGCCGTCATCGGCGCTGTGATGCGCGTGCACGCCCTTGAACGGATATTGGTGCGGCACGTTCACCACGCCGTCGACCAGGAAGGCGCGCCCTGCCAGCACCGAGAAATCGCGCGGCAGCACCTCCGCGCCGAAGGCGCGGATGAGGAATGCTTCGATCGCCACGGGCGCACCCACGGTGAAATTCGCCGCCGCCTGCGGCGGGAACGCCTGCAACGGCGGCGGGCTCAGGGGGGATTGGCTGGACAGCTTGACGTAGTCCGAGTGCGTCCGCTCGCACCAGCCTTGAATGGTTTCATAGCGTGCAGCGATGATGCGGCTTGACGCTTCCGCGCTCGGCGCACCCGCCCGCAGCGCCTGTCCGCGCGCAAGGCTGGATTGCGCCTCGGCCTCACGGCAGAGTTCGAACTCCGCACGGGCGAGGTCGATCAGAAAGTTGGCTTCCAGTGGCCGCTCCGCCGCCGCGCGTTCGAGTTCGTTCGCGGCCTCCCGGGTGGCGCCGCACTGCAATTGCAGCGTGCCAAGCCGGGCCCGCCACAGGGCATTGCCAGGATCGAGTTCGAGCGCCTGGGCATATTCCACCAGGGCTTCGCGCCAATGCTCCTCTTCCCTGTACAACTCGGCGAGCGCATGGTGGGCGCCGGCCATGGCCGGGTTCAACTGCAGCGCGCTGCGAAAAAAATGTTCGGCATTGCGGGCGTTGCCCAGTGCGCGCATCAGCCATCCCATGTTGAAGAACGGAACCGGATGCCGGCCGTCGGTCTGGATGGCCTGCTTCAGGCTGTTGAAGGCTTCATCCAGACGGCCCAGGCGGCGATAGGCTTCACCCAGGTTGGCATGCAGCATGGCATCGTCCTGTCCCGCGGCGCGCGCCCGCTCCAACCATTCTCGAGCGTGCTCCGGCTGGTTCCTTTTCAGCACCAGCGCGCCCATGAGGCTGGCGGCCGCGCCGTCGCCGGCGTCGCGCTGCAGGGCCGCCTTGCACAGCGCCTCGGCATCGTCCAGGCGTCCCTCCTGCAGCGCCAGGACGGCGTCTTCATGGTCGGAAGGCATGTGTTACTCCGGCATTTCCATGGCGGCCGCGAGCGCCCGCGCAACTTCAAGCAACTGCGCCTCGCCCAGGTCGAGGTGAAACGGCAAGCCCAGCAACCGGCCCGACAGCCGCCTGGCGTTGGGCAGTTCGCCTTGCACCGGACAATGCGCGAAAGCGGGATGGTCGGTCAGCAGCGGCAGGTACCAGCGCCGCGTCTCGATACCCTGCTGCGCCAGCTGGTCGGCCACGTGCGCATTGTTGGCCCTGGGCAGGCACACCTGCAAAATGGAGTACACGCCATCGTCCGGCCGCACCTGATGCACGAGGTCCGGGCAGGCCCGCGCCAGCAGCGCGCGGTAGTCGCGATGCAGTTTGCGGCGCTGCTCGGCGTTCCCCGGCCACAGAGCGAGGGCCGCCAGCCCCGTCGCGGCGTGGTATTCGCTCAATTTGCCGTTGGTGCCCACGGCCATGGAAAAACCGCTGGACACGTCGATGCCGAAATTGGACAGCCGGCGCACGCGTTCGACCAGCGCCTCATCCGTGGACACCACGGCGCCGCCCTCGCCGATGCCCAGCGTCTTGGTGGCGTGGAAACTGAACACCACCGCCGCGCGCCGCCCCACGGACTGGTTGCCGAAGGCGCCCGCGGCGTCGATCAGCACGGGCAGGCCGGTCGCTTCCGCAAAGGCGTCCCAATCCGCCACGGGAACCGGACAGCCGAACGCGGCCACCGGCATGACGCAGTCCACCCGTCCGCGCCCGAGCGCGTCACGGGCAATGTCCGGCGTCAACGTCCAGGTGCGAGGATCCACGTCCGCAATCACCGGATGGAACCCGGCGCGCAGGATGGCCGCCGCGGTGGCAATGAAAGTAAGCGAGGGCACCAGCACGCGCGCGCCGGTGGGCAGGTTCATGGCCGCCAGCGCCATTTCCAGGCCCACCGTGCAATTGGCCACGCTGCACACCGCTTCCGCCGGGACATGAAGCGCGGCACCGAGCGCGGCTTCGAAGCGCCGCGCCAGCGGACCGAAGTTGGTGTACCAGCGATTGGCATCGATCTCTTCCAGAAACGGCGCCACATCGCCGTGCGCGGGCAGTACCGGGACCAGCAGCTTGATGCGGCTCATGCGCCGCCTCCGCGCCCCGGCGGATGCTGTTCAACCATTGCACCTCCCTCACACCACGCCGCCCAGGCCTGGCGGTACAGGCCTTCCAGGTTGGCCGTAAAGCGCGCCGGATCGCAACAGGCCGATTGCCGCATGCGCGCGCGCAGCCCTTGCTTGATGGCTGCAAGCCGGGCCGGGTCCGCGGCCAGGCGCACGGCGACGGCGACGTATTCATCGCCGTCGTGCGCCACCAGCTCGCCCAGCCCCATTTCGGCCGCGATGCTGGCCGCGGACCGCGCCGATCCGCAGTCGCCCGCCAACGTCACCACCGGCGCGCGCATCCACAGACAGTCGAACGTGGTGGTGGCGCCAGTGTAGGGGAACGGATCGAGGGCGATGTCCAGCGAAGCAAGGTAATCCCAGTAGGCCGGGCCGCCCAGGGTGGGCAGCAGCACGACGCGTCCTGCCATCCCGGCCTCGGCCAGGCGCGCCTTCAGCCTGTCCGCGCGCGGGTGGTCGGGAACGTCGATGATGGACAGGGTCGCACCGTCCACGGCCCGCAAGATGCGAATCCACAATGCCAGCACTGCGTCGTTAAGCTTCGTGAAGCGCGTGGCGCAACCGAAGCGCACGCCCAGGCCTTGGCGTTTTGATGTGGCGACCGTGTCATCCACGTCCGCGTCTACTGCACGCTCGTAACACCACTGCGGATGCGGCAGGCGCAGCAGCCGCTCACGATGCCAGCGCTCGGCGCCCGATGGGTCGGAGCCCCAGTCGCAAATGCGGTAATCCATGGCTTGCATGCCCGTGGTGTTCAGATAGCCCATCCAGGTCATTAGCAGCGGCGCCGGCCGGCGGGCCACGACGGCGAGCCGGTTGCCGCCGCTGTGCCCGGCCAGGTCCACCAGGATGTCGATGCCGTCGGCGCGGATCGCCGCGGCCGCCGCGGCATCGTCCAGCCCGTCGAGATCGCGCCAGTGCGCCGCCGCGCCGACGAGCCGCTCCCGCAGCGGCCCATCGCGCCCGGCGCAGGAATAACAGAAGGTCTCGAAACGATCCGCATTGTGATGGTCGAGCAGGGGCGCGAGAAAACCGCCGATGACGTGACTGCCGAAGTCGGGGGAAAGGTATCCGACGCGCAGCTTGCGTTCCGGATCGCGGTCGACAGGGCTGAAGCCGGCGCCCTCGCCCAGCGGGTCGGCCCCCAGGGGGTCAACCCATTGCCGCGCCCAATCGCGGTGCGCCTCGAAATTGGCCTGCCGCGACCCACCCTGCCGAAAGTCGTGCAGGCACAGCAGGCTGGACTGCATGTCGCTACGCGATGGTTCCAGGCTCAGGGCATGCCGATAATGCGCTTCGGCTCCATCAAGGTCGCCCACCTGGTGCAGCAGCAGCCCGAGGTTGTAGCGAAGCGCGGCCGAGGCGGGATCGAGCAC
>DATNCF010000692.1:0-4504 GCA_035571675.1 Burkholderiales bacterium
GTGTCGCGCGACTGGGACGTTTTCCACGCCAGCTCGAAATCCGGGTCGGCCTGCACCAGGATGCACAGCCCTGCCAGGTTGTCGCGCTTCACGCGCGCCTCGGCCCCGTCCATCCAGGCGAACACCGCGCGCATGCGTTTCCTGTACTCCTCGTTCATCCGCTCGGTGCGGCCGAAGTTGTTGTTGCTGCCCTGCACGTTGAGGGTGATGAACAACACCCGGCCGGCCGTCCAGCGCATGTGCTCGCGGTACTCGGCGAAGCGCGGCTCGGATGACTGGCGCTCCAGCGGCATGCTGGCTTGCCCGAGGCTGCGCTCGCCCGGCTCGAAAATCTCGCGGAAGCGCGCCAGGCGCTCCAGCGGGTCCATGCCGCTGCGGTGGCAATCGGTCCAGTCGTTGTCGCCGGGGATGAGGATGAAGGGATGCCGCAGGCGCGAGAACTGCGCCAGGCGCGCCTGGAACCATTCGTCGCTGCACGGCCCGCGGCCGGCCGTGATGTCGCCCACATGCACGATGAAGGCGAGGTCCTGCCTGTTCAGGTCGTCGATGAGCTGGTCGAGCTGGGCGGCCTCGCCCGCCGAATAGGGCGTATCGCCCATGAAGGCGATTGGAATGCCGCGGTCCGCGGGCGGCGCGAAAACGGGCGCCGCGCAGGCTTGCAGCAGGACCGCCGCCAGGAGCATAACGAGATAGCGCATTCAGGACTTTCCAAAGTGTTGGGCACGGCGCTGCCTGAGCAGCCGCGCCCCGATCCACACTGCCAGCGCCGCCAGCAGTCCATAGGCGACACGGTAGCTGGAGGTGGCGGAGATGACGCCGGCGATGAGCAAGGGGCCGAGGCCGCCGGCCGCGAACATGAAGAATGCCACGCCGGAGAGCGCGCTCATCACCTTGTCGGGTGGCGCGCTGCGCGCATTGGCGGCGAAGAACAGACCCTGCCAGCCGGCGCTGGTCACGCCCAGCAGCAGCGACAGCACGACCACCGGCCACAGCGCTCCTCCCGTGGGGTAAAGCACCAGCGCGGTGTTGCACAGCGCCGACCCCAGCGCGGCGATGGCCAGGATGAGGAAGGCGTCGCGGGTGCGGTCGCCCAGCCAGCCCCACATCAGGCGCGCGGCAATAGCCGCGATCTGGGCTGCCGCCATGATGCCGCCCGCCGCCACCAGGCCGAGGTTGAGTTCGACGGTGAGATAGATGATGAGAAAGCCGATGAAGCCCTGGTGCAGCATGATCAGCGCCGACCCGATGATGCACATCTGTCGCAGGCGCGGCTCGCCCAGCACCAGCCTGAGCGGCTGGACCATGTCCCGGAACGTGGGCGTCGCGCCGGTGCGCATCTGCGCGTCGATGGGCCGGCGCAATCCTTCCAGCATGAGCGCGATGCCGACGCAGGGCAGCGCCAGCACCAGCAGCGACCAGCGCCAGCCCAGCAGCAGGATGAGCGCGGGGATGACGATGCCGCCCACGGCGAGGCCCAAGGGCGCCCCGGCCTGCTGCACCGAGGTCAAGAGGCCCAGCTTGGAGGGCGGCGCGTGGCTGGAAATAAGATAGGTGCAGGCCGGCCCGGCCGGCCCCTGCGCCGCGCCGATCAGCAGGCCGGCGGCGAGGATCAGCCAGGGCACGGCCGTGAACCCCACCAGCAGCGCGGCGCACAGCGACAGCGCCGCGATCTGCAGCACGCGGATCATGCCGAAGCGGGCGTACAGCGCGCTCGCCGCCGAGGCGAAGGTGACGCCGCTGAAGGCGCTCAAGGCGAACAGCACGCCGACCCATTCCGGACCGATGCCCAGCTCGGGCGCCACCTTCGGTGCGTACACCGCGGGCGCGCTGGCGATCATGAAAAACAGCGACTGCACGCCGAAGGCGGCGGTCACCACCTGCCACAGCTTGGGACGCCTGCCGGAGCGCCCGGAGCCCTGGCTCGCGGAGGGCACGCTCATGCGCGCCGCTGATGCGAGCCCCTCATTGGTTGATCTCGGGCTCGACCAGCTTGGCCAGATTGCGCAGGGACTCCTGCCAGCCCAGGTAGCAGGCCTCGAGGGGAATCACGTCCGGGATGCCCGCCTGCACGATGCTCACTTCGGTGCCGACCGAAACCTGCTTCAGCTCCACAGTCACCTGGATTTCACCGGGCAGGTTGGGGTCTTCGAACTTGTCGGTGTAGCGCAGCTTCTGGTTGGGGACCAGTTCCACGTAAGTCCCGCCGAAGGCATGCGAGTGCCCGGTGGTGAAGTTGCGGAACGACATGCGGAAGGTGCCGCCCGCCTTGGGCTCGAAGTGGTGCACGGTGCAGGTGAAGCCGTTGGGCGGCAGCCACTTGGCCATGGCGTCGGCTTCGAGGAAGGCGCGGTAGACCTTTTCGGGCTTGGTGGTGAACACGCGGTGCAGCTTGACGGTGCCGGGCATGGGATTTCTCCTTGGGGAGGGGTGAGGTGTCGGGGCGATTACTCGCCGCGCAGTTGTTCTTTCAGGCGGTACAGCTCGAGCAGCGCCTGCTTGGGTGAAAGGTCATCCACGTCGAGTGCGGCCAGGGCCTCGCGCAAGGGATCGACCGCCGGCTCGGGCTGGGGTTCCACGGCCCTGGATGGCCCGCCCACGAAAAGATCGGGCTGGTGGCCTTCGCGGTTGGCGGCGTTCTGGTGCACGATGCTGGCGTCCTCCAGCATCTGCAGGTATTTGCGCGCATTGCGGATCACCGGCTTGGGCACGCCGGCCAGCGCCGCCACCTGCAGGCCGTAGCTCTGGCTGGCCGGGCCTTCCTCCACGGCGTGCAGGAACACCACGCTGTCCTTGTGCTCGACGGCGTCGAGGTGGATGTTGGCGGCCTCGCGGTAGTCGAGCGCGAGCCGGGTCAATTCGAAATAGTGCGTGGCGAACAGGGCGTTGCAGCGGCTTTTCTCCAGCAGGTGGCGGGCGATGGCCCAGGCCAGCGCCAGGCCGTCGAAGGTGGAGGTGCCGCGCCCCACCTCGTCCATGAGCACCAGGCTGTGTTGCGTGGCGTTGTGCAGGATGTTGGCCGACTCGGTCATTTCCACCATGAAGGTGGAACGGCCGCCGGCCAGGTCGTCGGAGGCGCCGATGCGGGTGAAAATCTGGTCGATGGGGCCGATGCGCGCGGACCTCGCGGGCACGTACGAGCCCACGTGCGCGAGCAGCGCGATCAGCGCCACCTGGCGCATGTAGGTGGACTTGCCGCCCATGTTGGGGCCGGTGATGAGCAGCAGGCGCCGCGTGGCGTCGAGGCGCGTGCCGTTGGCGATGAATTGCTCGATCTGGTCTTCCACCACGGGGTGGCGTCCGGCCTCGATGTCCAGCCCCGGCTTGTCCGTGAACTCGGGGCGGCAGTAATTGCGGCGCGACGCCACGGCGGCCAGCGCCGCCAGCGTGTCCAGGCGCGCCAGCGCGCGCGCAATGGCGGTGAGGCGCGGCACGTGCGCGGCCAGCTCGCCGAGCAGCGCCTCGTACAGCGATTTCTCCAGCGCCAGGGCGCGGTCCTTGGCCGACAGCGCCTTGTCCTCGAAGGCCTTGAGCTCGGGCGTGATGTAGCGCTCGGCGTTCTTCAGGGTCTGGCGGCGGCGGTAGTCGCCCGGCACCTTGTCGGCGTGGACATTGGTGATTTCGATGTAGTAGCCGTGCAGCCGGTTGTATTCCACCTTGAGGTTGGGAATGTTGGTGCGCGTGCGCTCGCGCGCCTCCAGTTCGATGAGGAACTCGCCGGCGTTGCTCTGCAGGCCGCGCAGCTCATCGAGCTCGGCCGAGTAGCCCGGGGCGATGACGCCGCCCTCGCGCAGCATGGAGGAAGGCTCCTCGGCCACAGCTTTTTGCAGCAGCGCCAGACATTGCTCCGGCACGGCCAGCTCGCAGCGCGCGGCAACCAGCGAGGGCACGGTTTCGGGCACCAGCGCGGCGATTTCCGGCAGGCGCGCCAGACTGTCGCGCAGGCCGGAGAGATCGCGCGGCCGCGCCGAGGCCAGCGCCACGCGCGCCGTGATGCGCTCGATGTCGGCCATGCGCGCGAACGCGGCGTGCAGCCCGGGCGCGGCGTCGGCCTCGATGAGCGCGCCGATGGCGTCGTGGCGCGCCGCGGCCTCGGCGCGGTCGCGCAGCGGGTGGTGCAGCCAGTGGCGCAGCAGTCGGCTGCCCATGCCCGAGGCGCATTCGTCCAAGAGCGAAAACAGCGTGGGCGCAGGCTCGCCGCGCAGGGTCTCGGTGAGCTCGAGGTTGCGGCGCGTGGCCGGGTCCATGCGCACGTACTGGCTGGCGCGCTGCACCACGATGGCGCCCACGTGCGCAAGCGCGCCGCCCTGGGTGCGCGCGGCGTAGTCGAGCAGGGCGCCGCAGGCGCCGAGCGCCGGCCCGAGGTCCTCGGCGCCGTAGCCTTCCAGCGTGAGCGCGCCGAGCTGCGCCAGGAGGCGCTTTTTTCCGGCGGCCGCGTCGAAGTGCCATTCCGGTAAACGCGTCAGAGCAGTGCGCCCGGCCTGCGCCGCCGCGCCGGTGAGCGCGG
>DATNCF010000693.1:0-5596 GCA_035571675.1 Burkholderiales bacterium
CCGCGCTCAACATGCTCACCGTGAACGGCCTCGTGGCCGCCGACGCGGTGATGATTCCCATGCAGTGCGAGTACTACGCTCTGGAAGGCCTGTCCGACCTGGTGAACACCATCAAGCGGGTGCGCCAGAGCCTCAATCCCCGCCTGGAAATCGAAGGCCTGCTGCGCACCATGTTCGACCCGCGCAACACCCTGGCCCAGCAGGTGTCGGCGCAACTGCAGACGCATTTCGGGACCAAGGTCTACACCACGGTGATACCGCGCAACGTGCGCCTGGCCGAGGCCCCGAGTTTCGGCACGCCCGCCGTGGTGCTCGACCCGGCCTGCAAGGGCGCCCAGGCCTATCAACAACTGGCGGCGGAGTTGATCGAGCGCCAGGCGCTGGCGAAGACATTGGAGGGGGCCGCCTAATGGCTACCAAGTTGAAGGGGCTGGGCAGGGGACTGGACGCCCTGCTGGGAGGCGACCGGGAAGCACCCGCGCCGGCGCAATCTCCCGCCGAATCGCTGGGCACGCTCAAGGTCCAGCAACTGCAGCGCGGCCGCTACCAGCCGCGCACCCGCATGGACGAGGCGTCCCTGGCGGAACTGGCCGATTCCATCCGCGCACAAGGCTTGATGCAGCCCATCGTGGTACGCAAGTTGGATGCGCCGGGTGCCAACGGGGCAGGTTACGAAATCATCGCCGGCGAACGCCGCTGGCGCGCTGCGCAATTGGCGGGTCTCGATGAAGTGCCTGTCGTCATCCGCGACGTACCGGATTCTGCCGCGCTGGCCATGGCGCTGATCGAGAACATACAGCGAGAAGATTTAAACGCACTGGAAGAAGCATCAGGCATACAAAGGCTGATCGACGAGTTCCACCTGACGCATGAAAAAGCGGCTGAAGCAGTAGGTAGATCGCGGGCCGCCGTGAGCAACCTGCTGCGGCTGCTCACCCTGAGCAAAGTGGTGCAGGAGCTGGTGTACGCCGGCAAGCTCGACATGGGCCACGCTCGAGCGTTGCTGGGAGTTGAAGGGCCGCGACAGATCGAACTGGCCAAGCGCATAGCCGACGAAGGACTGTCAGTACGGGAAGCCGAGCGGCTGGTGCAGGCGCTGCTGCATCCCCAGCAGCCGAAGGTAAAGGGCGCGAAGAAGGCCCTGCAGAACAGCCGCGACGTGCAGCGCTTCGAGGAAGAGCTGTGCGAACGCTTCGGCACGACAGTGGAAATCAAGCCGGGTAAAAAGGGCTCAGGGAAGCTGATCCTGAGCTACGCCAGCGCCGAGCATCTCGACGACCTGCTCTCGAAGTTCAAAGGGTAGCTCCGCGACATCTCTTTCCGCGCAAGCGGAAAGCCCCCTTTCAGAAGCTGAATTTCAGGAGGCTCCGCTTACGCAGAAAGGATGTCGTCCGCTACCAGGGTACTTCCGTCCTTACCTGCGAGGTATCGACCAGCCTATCCGACGCAGACATGACCCGGCATGCATGCCGCACGACTGGCCACCTTCGCGGAGAGCTTAGACCCAGTCCCGTCAGCCCACGTGCTTGGCCAGGAACTCCAGCGTACGTTGTTTGGCCAGCTTCGCCGCTTCGGCGTTGTACGACCCGCGCTCGGTGCAGTTAAAGCCGTGTCCGGCTCCGGCGTAGAAGAAGTAGTTGATGCCCGGATGCTTGGCGATGATTTCCTTGGCCTGCTCAGGTGATGGCGACTTGTCCAGTTCCGCAAAATGACATAAAACAGGCACGCGGGGTTTTTCGTTGATCATTCCGTACATGCCGCCGCCGTAATACGGTATGGCGCAGGCGATGCCGTCCAATTTGGCTGCGGCCAGCCAGGCCACTGTTCCGCCCCAGCAATAGCCCACAATGCCCACCTTGCCGGCCGGCTTCACCCGTGCGAGCCCCGCTGCGGCGTCTTTCAGCACCTCGTCCCATTTGATTTTCTGCATCACCGCTACCCCGGCTTCCATGTCCTTGGGCTCGTAGCCCACCTCGAAGCCTGGCTGAACGCGCTCGTAGAACCCCGGCGCGATGGCCAGGTAGCCGGCGGCGGCATAGCCATCGGCCACGTCGCGGATGTGCTTATTGACCCCGAAAATCTCCTGCACCACGATCATGGCGCCCTTGGGCTTGCCCGCCGGCTCGGCGAGGTAGGCTTTGAAAGCGTGGCCGTCGGCGGCCTTGAGTTCGACTTGGGTTCCCATCTGCGCTCCTTGTCTGGATATGCCGGATTTACTCCCCGCCGGGATTCTACCGCCGGCCTTTCTCCAGTATCTGAAGGTCCGGCGGCGCGTTTGACACGTTATCGCAATGCCGCATAAAATCCCTCGCTTTTCGTTATTCCAGACGCGCCTGGACCTTGGCCATGGTGATGGATAAAGCCGTGCGCAGAGCGGTCCTCTGGCAGACGCTGGCGACCCTGGCGATTGCCGCCCTGAGCGGCTGGGCCGCGGGCCTGCGCGGCGTGATTTCAGCGGTGCTGGGCGGGGCCATCAGCCTGATTGCGGGCGTGGCATCGGCGTGGCTGGCGGCGCGAAGCAAGACAGGTTCCCCCGGGGAGGCGCTTTACGGCGTGCTGCGCGCGGAAGGCGCGCGCGTGGTCCTCATGCTGGGCCTGCTGCTGGTTGTGCTGCTGCTCTACAAGCAGGTGGTGGCGCTGAGTTTGATCGGGTCGTTCATCGTGAGCGCCCTGTTGTTTACGATGGCTGTATTCACGCAGGTGCGATAACGCACCGCAGGGACAAGATAAGGCGAAAGTCCGCGATGGCTGCCGAACACGCAGAAGAAGCACTGACCCCCACTTCCTACATTGGGCACCACCTGACGTTTTTCACCAAGCCGCTGGGAGACGGAGGGTTCTGGACCCTCAACGTCGACACCCTGGCGGTGTCCATCCTGGTCGGGCTGCTGGGCGTGGGCCTCATGTGGTGGCTGATGCGAGGCGCGACGTCCGGGGTGCCGGGCCGGCGCCAGGCCTTCGCCGAGTGGCTGTTCGAGTACGTGGACGATTCGGTGAAGGGCATTTTCCACGGCGACCGCCACAAGTTCGTGGCTCCGGCGGCGCTGACGGTGTTCGGGTGGGTGATCCTCATGAACGCCATGGACTTCCTGCCCGTGGACATCGTGGGCAAGGGCGTCACCGACCACATCAACGAGCACGGCTTCCGCTTCGTGCCCACCGCCGACCTCAACACCACCTTCGCGCTGGCGCTCACCGTGTGGGTGCTGATGATCGGATTCGGCATCGTGGTGAAGGGTCCGGGCCACTGGATCGCCGAGCAGTTCACGGCCCCGTTCGGCAAGCACCCGCTGCTGTGGCCGTTCAACCTGCTGTTCAACATCGTCGAGTATGTCTCCAAGCCGCTGTCGCACTCGCTGCGGCTGTTCGGCAACATGTACGCCGGCGAAATCATCTTCCTGCTGCTGTGGATGTGGGCAGCCAACAGCGTCGCCACGCTGGGCGGCGGCGTGGGCTTCGTCGCCGCCACCCTGCTGGCCCTGGGCTGGTCGATTTTCCACCTGCTGATCGTCTGGCTGCAGGCCTACATTTTCATGATGCTCACCATCGTGTACATCAACATGGCCCATGAAGGCCACTGATTTCGCGTCTTTTCATCCCCGCCTCTCCATCAACCTGCTTTCCGCATCTCGCCTATAAAAGAAAGGGAAATACCAACATGGAACAAGTTCAATTCATCGCCCTGATCCAGGCCTACTCCGCCGTGGGTATCGGGCTCATCATCGGCCTGGGCGCCCTGGGCGCCTGCGTCGGCGTGGGCATCATGTGCAGCCGCTTCCTGGAAGGCGCCGCGCGCCAGCCGGAAATGATCCCCACCCTCCAGGGCAAGGTGTTCCTGCTGCTCGGCCTGATCGACGCGTCCTTCATCATCGGCGTGGGCCTGGCCATGTTCTTCGCCTTCGCCAACCCCCTGCTCGGCGCCCTGCCCAAGTAATTCGACGGCTGGAATTTTCAAGCATTAGGACGCAGCCATGAACATCAATGTCACGCTGTTCGCGCAGGCCATCGCTTTCGTGCTGTTCATCTGGTTTTCCAAGGCCGTGGTCTGGCCGGGGCTGATGGCCAGGGTCGACGAGCGCACCCGGAAAATCTCCGAAGGCCTGGCCGCCGCCGAGGAAGGCAAGCAGGCGCTGGCCCAGTCGGCCAAGCAGGCCGCGGATGAGCTGGCCGCCGCCCGTGCCCGCGCCGCGGACATCATCGCCCAAGCTGAAAAGCGCGCCGCGCAAATGATCGAAGAGGCCCAGGGAAGCGCACGCGACGCGGGCGACCGCGAGTTGGCGGCCGCCAAGGCCGAGATCGAGCAGGAAGCCAGCCGGGCCCGGGAGACGCTGCGCGACCAGGTGGCCGCGCTGGCCGTGGCCGGCGCCGAGAAAATCCTGCGCCGCGAGGTGAACGCCCAGGCGCACGCCGACCTGCTCGGCCAGCTCAAGCAGGATCTGCGGTAATGGAACAGGCGAAGCCTGCAAACACAGGGGATCAAAAGGGGATGTGTCCCCTTTTGTCCAAGGAATAGCCATGGCCGAAGTCGCCACCGTCGCCCGCCCCTACGCCGAGGCCCTGTTCAGCCTTGCCGACGGCGCGGGCACCCTGCCGCAATGGTCCGAGACCCTGGGCAAGCTGGCGCAGGCCGCCGGCAGCGCCGAGCTGCAGGGCCTGATCGGCGACCCCAAGCTGTCGAACCGGCAGCTCATCGACCTGCTGCTCGCCCCGCTTGGTCAAACCAGCGGCCAAGCCGGCGACGCCGCCAACGCGTTCGTCACCATGCTGGTGGAAAACAAGCGCGTGGCCGCCCTGCCCTCGGTGCAGCAGATGTTCGAGGGGCTGAAGGACGAGCGCGAGGGCACGGTGGAAACCCGCATCGACTCGGCTTTCCCCCTGGACGATGCCCAGCTTTCCAGCCTGGTGGCCGACCTGGAAAAGCGCTTCAAGCGCAAGGTCCGCGCCGAAGTGCGCGTGGACCCCGAATTGATCGGCGGCGTGCGCGTTCAGGTGGGCGACGAAGTCATCGATGGCACGGTGCGCGGCCGGTTGGCCGCCATGGCCGTTGCCCTCAAGAATTAAGTTCTAGGAGCCAAACATGCAACAGCTCAAGCCTTCCGAGATCAGCGACCTGATCAAGAGCAAGATTCAAAGCCTGGCTCTGTCGGCCGACGTGCGCACCCAGGGCACGGTGGTGTCCGTGACCGACGGCATCTGCCGCGTGCACGGCCTGTCCGACGCGATGCAGGGCGAGATGCTGGAGTTCCCGCCCACCGCGAGCGGCCAGCCCACCTACGGCCTGGCGCTGAACCTCGAGCGCGATTCGGTCGGCTCGGTGATCTTGGGCGAGTACGAGCACATCTCCGAAGGCGACACGGTCAAGTGCACCGGCCGCATTCTCGAGGTGCCGGTGGGCCCCGAGCTGATCGGCCGCGTGGTCAATGCGTTGGGGGCACCGATCGACGGCAAGGGCCCGATCAACGCCAAGATGACCGACGTGATCGAGAAGGTGGCGCCCGGCGTGATCGCGCGCCAGAGCGTGAGCCAGCCGGTGCAGACGGGCCTGAAGTGCCTGGACTCGATGGTGCCGGTGGGCCGCGGTCAGCGCGAGCTGATC
>DATNCF010000694.1:0-6273 GCA_035571675.1 Burkholderiales bacterium
TTTCCTCCAGCTCGGCCTCGGCGGGCGCGCTGTCCTTGAGCCATAAGCGCAGGACGCTGGCACGCAGTGCGCGGTACTCCGCGACCATTTGGTTGATGTCGAATCCGCTGCGGGCTCGAAGAATCGCGTGCGTCTCGGCGGCGGTCTCGGGCGCGCCCGCGATCCCGGGGGCCCTGCCCTTCGACTTCTCGGTCTGCTCCAGACCCGTCTGGGCGGTCACGATGTCTTTTGCGATGGCATTCAGGATGGGCTCGATGTGATCGCGCAAGGCGAGCAATGTCATGTCCCTGGCTGCCGGCACCAGAGTGACGGCGAAGTCTTCCCACTCCGCCGCGATCGCCCCCACGTTGTTCAGGATGAATTCAGCCAGCTTCATGTCGCCGTTCCAAGGGGGTGGAAAAAGAAAAGGGCGCTCAGCGCCGGACTTCGACCACACGGGCTCGGATCATCTATTACCTGGTCGACCGCAGCACGCCCATGTTACTCGAACGGCTACAAACGTCGAGGTTGTAGCGTTTCGGCTACAGACAACTGCACCCACACTGGTTACTCGAGGGCTGAACACGGTGGCTTCCGGCGAAGCCCGGTAAGGGATTGCGGCGCCTGTCTCATTTTGAAGACAGTTCGATTGGCGAGTGCGCCTGGCCATGGTCGCTTGTTCCGGCCGAGGTACTGTCTCCCTTATTTTCGACAGGAACTGGCCATGAGACGGGGACCGGCGGCGCTGTTCGGCCTTGTCCTTGCTTTCGGTTCGGCCGCATTGCCTGCTTGGGCGGGCATGCCCGCGCTGCGCATGCCCGCGGACGGACTCGTGCCTGCACACGAGTGGACCGCGGCTGCCTGGCAGGATGCGGGACTTGGGCTGCGCCTTCCGCCGGTCTTACTCGCCCAGGCCGGTACCTCCGCCTCGCCTGCCGAACCGAAGCCCGCCGCCTACGCGCCCAAGCGCTCCAAGGATTATGCCCTGCCAGCCGTTGAAATCATCGGCTTCGAAGCGGCGCTCAATCTCTTCGACCGGCGCCTCCTCAACGAGCCCGACTACCGCAGCAATCTCACCTCGGTCCGCAAAAATCTCAACGACCGCTGGGTGGTGGACAACGACCCTTACAACATCAACCAGTTCGGCCATCCCTACCAGGGCTCGATGTACCACGGCTTCGCGCGCTCGGCCGGCATGAGCTACTGGGAAGCGGCGGGCTACACCTTCGCCGGCAGCGCGCTGTGGGAAATCGCCGGCGAGAAGACCCGTCCGTCCATGAACGACCAAGTGGCGAGCGGCATCGCCGGGTCCTTTTTCGGCGAGGCGCTGTTCCGCATGGCCAGCCTGATGCTGGAGCACGGCGAGGGCCCGTGGCGCGAATGGGCGGCGGCGGCGATTTCACCCTCCATGGGCTTCAACCGCCACGTCATGGGCTACAAGGACGTTTTCTCGAGCCACGGCGCGCCCTATTACAGCCGCCTGTCGTTCGGCGCCAGCGGCCAAACCCAGAACAATCCCGGCGCATCCAGCCGCGTAAGGCCGAATGAGGCCTTGCTCGATTTCTCCATCGACTACGGCCTGCCGGGCAAGCCCGGCTACGAATACACCGAGCCCTTCGATTACTTCACCTTCCAGGGCACGGCCTCCAGCGCCAACCTGCTTGAGAACGTCATGGTGCGCGGCCTGCTTTCAGGCAAATCCTACGGCTCCGGCAATACCCGGGGCCTGTGGGGCCTGTACGGCAGCTACGATTACATCGCGCCGCAGACCTACCGCATTTCCAGCACCGCCCTGTCGCTGGGGACGACCGTGCAGAAATGGCTGACCCAGGACATCGCGCTGCAGGGCACGGGGACGGCGGGCGTGGCCTACGCCGCGGTGGGCACGCTGCACGGCGCCGGCGAAAACGACTATCACTACGGCCTCACGCCGCAGGCCCTGCTGGCGCTGCGCCTCATCCTCGGCGACAAAGCCTCGTTCGACGTGACCACGCGCGAATACTTCGTGACGCGCGTGGGCGGCGCCATCACCGGGCACGACAACATCATCCGCACCGACCTTGCCTTCACCTGGCGCGTCTCGGGCCGGCACGCGGTGTCCTTCCGCTACCTGTGGAACCGGCGCGACGCCGCCTACACCCTGGGCGACCGTACGCAGAGCAATTCCACGTTCGGGATCTTCTACACCTGGCTGGGCAGCGACCGTTTCGGCGCCACCGACTGGCGCTAGGGCGCGGCCTGCCCCTGCACTTGGGTCCCGGCCTGTCCCGGCCGTTCATTGTGCGTTGCAATAGGTTCACGAAGTTTGCTCGTGGGCTTCACGCGTGCGACCAATGCGCTAGCATTGCCGGCAAGCACGCAATCAAGGCGCACGTCACCAGACCTTGGTCAACTCGGCGAACAAGCACAACGTTCAGCCCATAACCACCATCCACTCTGAGGAGGAGTAGAAATGGTCCAGCGCAGCAAGAAAATCGCCCTGGGCGCCGCCGTCGCGGCCGCTCTCCTGGTATCAAGCATGGCGCAGGCACAGGGGCTGCCTGCGCGGATCAAGCTCGGGGTGCTGCAACCCTTCACCGGGTCCGGCGCGCAACTGGGCGCGGAAGCCAAAATCGTGATTGAAATGTCCCTCCGCGACATCAACGCCGCCGGCGGCATGGGCGGACGGCCGGTGGATGTGGTGTACGGCGACGACGGCACCGACCCGACGCGCGCGGTGACCGAAGCGACGCGCCTGATCGAGCAGGAAAAGGTGAACATCCTGTCCGGCCCCGGCGTGGCGGCCGTGGCGCTGGCCGTGGCGCCCATCACCACCCGCAACAAGATCCTGTCCACGCCTTACTCGGGTACCAAGGCCATCAATGCGCAAAGCTATCCCTATGGCTTTTCGCCCTACTATCCCTCCGACGCTTTCATGGAAGCGCTGGTCGACTTTTCCGTCGACACCCTGAAAGCCAAGAACATCGGCGTCATTGTGGACACGGGCGGCCAGGGCCAGGCGGCCGCCGAGGTGGCCAAGGCGTACATTCCCAAGCGCGGCGCGCGCATCACCGCCCTCGAGGCCGCGGACTTCCAGTCCAACGACTACACGCCGCAGGTGCTCAGGCTGAAGAACAGCAACCCGGACGTGGTCATCCAGGTGACCTCCTATCCGGTCGGCGTGGCGAATTTCTACCGGACCACCGAGGAACTGAACTGGAAGGTCAAGATCGTCGGCCAGAACTCGTCCAACTTCCCGGACCAGGTCATCAAGATCACGGGGGCCGACACCTACAAGGCCGGCCGCCTGATCGGCCTGACCACCAAGGCCGCGACCTATTGCCCGGGCGAGGACATTTCCAAGGCCCCGTTCGTCAAGTGGCGCGAGGAACTGAAGGCCTGGACGCCGAACTGGGCGCGCGTCGCCAACCCCATCAACCCGGCCTACACGGATCAGCTCAACCTCATCAAGGCGGCCGTGGACGCGACCAAGTCGGTGGACGGGCCGACACTGGCGGCCTGGATCGAGAAGAACGGCGACTCGGTGCCCGCCATCACCGGCAAGATCAGCGTTTCCAAGGGCGACCACTTCCTGTTCCACTCCGACATCTTCGCCTTCTCGTCGCGGCCGGACGTGCGCAACGACCAGGGGTTGTCGGGCAGGGAAGGCTGCTAGCCCGTAGCGCCAGCCTTTGCCCCGCCGCGCCGGTGGCGTTCACCGACGCGGCGGGGTTCCGCGCCGTGCTAGGGCGCCAATGCCACGGAACTACTTCTTGCCCTTGGCGGCGGCTTTCTCCGCGGTTTTTTCCAATACCGCTTCGGGGTTGTTGGCCTTCCACAGGTAGGTGAGGATGCCCATGGGGATGCGGCTGCCGCCGGTGGCCTGCACCACCTGTCCGCTGATCCACTCCGACTCGTCGGCGGCGAAATACACGCACAGGTAGCCGATGTCCGAGACCTTGCCGAGGCGCCGCAGCGGCACGGTGTCGAGCTGGCGCTTGATGCGCGTCTGCCTGGTCATGGCGGTGTGCTCGTCGCGCTCGGTGCGCACCACCCCGGGGGCGATGGCGTTGACGCGGATGTTCTTGTGGCCCCATTCCACCGCCAGCGTGGCGGTCATGCTGTCCAGGCCGGCCTTGGAAGAGGAGTAGTGGATGAGCAGCGGCGAAGGCTGCGAGCCGGCGCGCGAGGTGATGTTGATGATGGAGCCGCCGCGGGTCATGGCGCGGGCCGCCGCCTGGCAGGAGAAAAAGGCCCATTTCATGTACAGGTCGACCACGCGGTCGTAGGCTTCCTCGGTCATGTCGATGGCCGGGCCCACGTCCTTGGGGTCGGCGCTGCCGGCGTTGTTGACCCAGCAGTCGATGTAGCCGTAGGTGTCGATGGCCTTCTTGGCCACGGCGTTGATGGTGGCGAAGGAGCAGATGTCGCCGGGGACGTAGACGGCGTTGCCGCCGGCCTTCTTGATCTCGGCCGCCGTGTTGGCCAGCGGCTCCTCGGAGCGTCCGGTGAGGACGATGCTGGCGCCGGCCTCGGCCATGGCGAGGCTGATGCCGCGGCCGATGCCGCGCCCGCCGCCGGTCACCACCGCGCATTTGCCCTTGAGCGAAAACATGTTGAAGCCTTTCCGATAGTGGGATGCTGGAAGCCCATCATATCCGGCGCCCGTTCGGCCCCACAAGGCGGCGTCCGCGCTGCCGGCCGTGATACCATTTCCCGGTACCGACACCTGCGTGCCCATGCGCGCTTTCACCGTTTCGAACAGTGGCCCACCAGGTCCCACCGTGATCCAAATCTACGTCAACGGCCAGTCCCGGCAGGTCCATCCCAGCCTCGACATTGCCGGCCTGCTGGCCGAGCTGTCCCTGGGCGGAAAGCGCGTGGCCGTGGAACGCAACGGGGAAATCGTGCCGCGCAGCCGCCATGCGGGGACGGCGCTGGGGGACGGGGACAAGCTGGAAATCGTGGCGGCTGTGGGCGGCGGATAGCAAGTGGAGGTGTTATGGCGAATACGGACATGCTGCACATCGCGGGCAAACCCTACCGGTCGCGGCTGCTGATCGGCACCGGCAAGTACAAGGACTTCGACGAGACGCGGCGCGCGGTGGAAGCCAGCGGCGCCGAAATCGTCACCGTGGCCATCCGCCGCACCAACATCGGCCAGGATGCCAAGCAACCCTCGCTGTTGGATGCGGTGCCGCCGTCCAGGTACACCTACCTGCCCAACACCGCCGGCTGCTACTCGGCCGACGAGGCGGTGCGCACGCTGCGCCTGGCGCGCGAACTGCTCGATGGACACGATTTAGTAAAGCTCGAAGTGCTGGGCGATCAGCACACTTTATTTCCCAACGTGCTGGAAACACTCAAGGCGGCCGAAACCCTGGTGAAGGAAGGTTTCAAGGTCATGGTGTACACCAGCGATGACCCCATCATTGCCAAGCAATTGGAGGAGATCGGGTGTGTGGCCGTGATGCCGCTGGCCTCTCTCATTGGTTCGGGGATGGGTATATTGAATCCCTGGAATTTAAAACTCATCATCGAAGCAGCGAAGATTCCAGTGTTGGTTGATGCCGGAGTTGGCACTGCATCGGACGCAGCCATCGCGATGGAACTTGGGTGTCACGGGGTGCTCATGAACACAGCCATTGCAGCAGCGCGCGACCCCATCATGATGGCAGGCGCCATGAAAAAAGCGGTAGAAGCCGGACGCGAAGCATGGCTTGCGGGACGTATGCCCAAGAAGTTGTACAGCGCTGTGCCCAGCTCCCCTGTTGGCGGAATGATTGCCCCGAAAGCAGCTTAGATACTTACTTTAAGCTTTTTCACGTAGCCCTCATCCCCGACCTTTCTCCCTGGGGGAGAAGGGAGATGACCCGTGCCTAGCGCTGACGCTCCCCATCGCTCCATTCGCAGTTTCGTGCTCCGGCAGGGGCGGGTTACGGTTGCGCAACAGCGTGCGCTGGATGAGCATTTTTCGCGCTTCGGTGTTCCCTATTCAAGTGGCTTGCTTGATCTGGATGCGTGCTTTGGGCGAAAGGCTCCTCGCATCCTCGAGATCGGCTTCGGCATGGGCGAGACGACGGCGGCCATCGCAGCCGCCCATCCCGACAACGACTACCTGGGCATCGAAGTGCATACCCCCGGCGTCGGCAGCCTCATGAAGCGCATTGCCGAAGCCGGCCTCACCAACATCCGCGTCATCCAGCACGACGCCGTGGAAGTGCTCCAGCACATGCTGGCGCCCGCCTCGCTCGACGGCGTGCACCTGTTCTTTCCCGATCCCTGGCCCAAGAAGCGCCACCACAAGCGCCGCCT
>DATNCF010000695.1:0-3426 GCA_035571675.1 Burkholderiales bacterium
CATCGGCGAAGAACGAGGCATAGGCGGCGCGCGGCTGGGCCACGCCCAGCGCGGCTTGCGCGCCCGGGTAGTACTGCGGTGGAGAAGCCGGTCCACCGCCGCCTGCGGTGTCGAACAGGCCGGTCATGCGGGATGCGGCGATGGGACTGATGGAGGCGCCGGTCGCCGAACCGGCCGACGAACTGAATAAGGCGCTAACCGTGGAGCTGACCAAGGAGCTAACAACGGGGCTGACAACGGGCGCCGGAGCTTCGCCCGCGCTCGCCGCCAGGGCCTTGGCCAGGGCGTGGTAAACGAACTGGTGCACGCCGCGGCCGTCGCGAAAGCGCACTTCGATCTTGGCCGGGTGCACGTTGACGTCCACGGCGCGCGGGTCGATGTGCAGGTGCAGGGCATAGGCAGGATGGCGGTCGCCGTGCATGAGGTCGCGGTAGGCCTCGCGCGCGGCGTGCGCCAGCAGCTTGTCGCGCACGAAGCGGCCGTTCACGTACACGAACTGCAGATCGCGGCCGGCGCGCGAGAACGACGGCGCGCCGGCGAATCCGGTCAGGCGCGGGCTGGTGCCGCCCGAATCCACGGCGCGCATGGAGCGCGCGAACTCGGCGCTGAGAACGGCCTCGAGCCGGCGCTCCAGCGTGGCCTGCGGCCAATGGCGCACCACGCGCCCATTGTGGCGCAGGCTGAAGGCCACGTCCGGGCGCGACAGCGCGGCGCGCTCCACCACCGCCTCGCAGTGCGCGAACTCGGTGGCCTCGGACTTGAGGAACTTGCGCCGCGCCGGGGTGTTGAAGTACAGGTCGGCCACTTCCACGGTGGTGCCCTGGGCGTGTGCGGCAGGCTCGGGCGCGCTGTGTTCGCCGCCCGAGCCGCCGATGCGGAAGGCGTGGTGGGCCTCGCGGTGGCGCGAGGTCAGCGTGAGCCGGGCCACCGATGCTATGGAGGCGAGGGCCTCGCCGCGGAACCCCAGGGAGACGACGCTCTCCAGGTCGGCCAGGGAGGCGATCTTGCTGGTGGCATGGCGCGCCAGCGCCCAGGTGAGGTCGTCTGCCGCGATGCCGGCGCCGTCGTCGGCCACGCGGATGCGCTGGATGCCGCCCTGCTCCAGGGCCACGTCGATGGCGCGCGCGCCGGCATCCAGGGCGTTTTCGACGATTTCCTTGACCACCGAGGCGGGGCGCTCCACGACTTCGCCCGCGGCGATCTGGCTCACCAGGGTGTCGGGCAGGGGATGGATGCTGCGCATGCGGAATTATAGGTCAGAGGGGTCTCGCCCAGGAACGCAACAGCGGGAATGCCATGCGCGCAGGCTAGAATCGCGGCATGGAACTTTTCGCGCAATTCTGGGACCTCATCGTCCACCTCGACGTCCACCTGGCCGCCCTCCTGCAGCAATACGGCACGGCCATCTACGCCCTGCTGTTCCTCATTGTGTTCTGCGAGACCGGGCTGGTGGTGACGCCCTTTCTACCGGGGGATTCGCTGCTGTTTGTGGCCGGCGCGCTGTGGGCGGTGAGCGGCATGGACGCGCACTGGCTGGCCCTGGCGCTGGTGGCCGCGGCGCTCGCCGGCGACAACGTCAACTACTGGGTGGGCCGCTACCTGGGGCCGAAAGTGTTCCATTGGGAAGACTCGCGCTTCTTCAACCGCAAGGCGCTGGATGCCACGCACGCCTTCTACGAAAAGCACGGCGGCAAGACCATCATCATCGCGCGCTTCATGCCCTTCATCCGCACCTTCGTGCCCTTCGTGGCCGGCATCGGCAAGTACGACTACCGCCGCTACCTGGGGTTTTGCGTGGCCGGGGCGGTGCTGTGGGTGTTCTCCATGGTGTATGCCGGGTATTTCTTCGGCAACATCGAGTTCATCCGCAAGAACCTGACCGCGGTGATCCTGGCCATCATCGGGGTATCGCTGCTTCCCGCGGTGATCGCCGCGTTGAAAAGTCGCCGCCGCGCTCAAGCGTAGCTCAGGAAGAAGCAGCGCCGAAGAACCCTAGCGCGGGCTGCTCAGCGCCAGCGTGGAGCGCGACAGCGGCGGGTTGCGGCTGAAGTAGCGCTTGATGCCCTTGAGGATGGCCTTGGCCAGTTTCTCCTGGTAGGCATCGTCGGAGAGGCGCTTTTCCTCGTCGGGGTTGCTGATGAAAGCCGTTTCGACCAGGATGGAGGGAATGTCCGGCGCCTTCAGCACGGCAAAGCCGGCCTGCTCCACATGGCCCCGGTGCAGGGAATTGATGCCGCCCAGCTCGGTGAGCACCGAGCGTCCCAGCTTGAGGCTGTCCTGGATGGTGGCGGTCTGCGACAGGTCGAGCAGGGTCTGGGCGAGGTAGCGGTCCTTCACATCCAGGTTCACGCCGCCGATCAGGTCGGCGTCGTTTTCGCGCTTGGCCAGCCAGCGCGCCGTGGTGCTGGTGGCGCCGCGCTCGGACAGGGCGAACACCGACGAGCCGCGCGCGTGCGGCTTGATGAAGGCGTCGGCGTGGATGGACACGAACAGGTCGGCTTTGAGGCGGCGCGCCTTCTCCACGCGGCCGCCGAGCGGGATGAAGAAATCGCCGTCGCGGGTCAGCACCCCACGCATGCCCGGCTCGGCATCCACCACGGCTTTGAGGCGCTGGGCGATGGCCAGGGTGACGTCTTTCTCGAAGGTGCCGCGGTGGCCCTTGGCGCCCGGGTCTTCGCCGCCGTGGCCCGCATCGATGACGATGGTGACCAGCCGGTCCACTTTGGATTTGCCGCCCTCGGGCCCCTTGGAGTCGCGCCTGGTTTCGGGTTTGGCGTCGATGCCGGGCGGGGGAGGGTCGAGCGCCGTCTGGGTGACTGCCCCCTCGGCTGCAGGCGAGGATCCCGGGGCAGCTGACGGAGGCGCCGGCGCGATGGCGGGCGATGCCTTGAGCACCACGATGGGCAAGTCGGGCGGCGGCGTGGCACTGCCTGCGGGGGTGGCGGAAGCGGGCGGCGCGGCGCGCGCGCCTGCGGGCAGTGCCGGCGCCGGGTTCGCGGCTGCAACCGCTTGCGAGGGCGCCGCCGCCGGTGTCCTGGCTGCGTTGCCCGGGCTCGGAGTGGCGGCCGGAGTTTTGGCCGACCCGGGCGACAGCATCGCTGCCAGCGGATCGGTCAAGGGGTACAGGTCCAGCACCAGGCGGTTGCCGTACTCGCCCACGGGCGGCAGCGCGAAAATCTGCGCCTTCACCTCTGTCTTCAAGTCGAGCACCACCCGCACCACGTCCGGCCTGAAGCGTCCGGCGCGCATGCCGGCGATGTAGGGGTCCCCGGCGGCCACCTTGTTGGCCAATTCCTGCTGCAGGCCGGCGAGTTCGATGCCTTCGATGTCCAGGACCAGCCGCTCCGGGTTCTTCACCGTCATGAGCGAATACTTCACCGCGCCGCCGGTCTCGAGCGTGACGCGGGTGTAGTCCTGCGCCGGCCA
>DATNCF010000696.1:0-4250 GCA_035571675.1 Burkholderiales bacterium
CGCGGATGGGGCTCGAAGGTGAGCACGCAGCTTTGCAGCGAGCTTTCGCGCGCCTTTTCGCGCACGCGCGCCAGCATGGCCTGATGGCCAAGGTGCACGCCGTCGAAGTTGCCGATGGTGACAGCCGACGGGGTGGTGACAGGGCGAACGGCCCCCGGGCCATGCGTGACGATCATGTTTGCGGTCGGAGCAGCCCAAAAAAGGGCGGTTGGACAGGCGGTTGGAAGACAGGGTCAGTTGGACGCAAGGGTTTGAATTATAGCAGCTTTCACCCTCAGACCCAGAGAAGAAACCACGCCACGGCGAGAGCTCAGTTCAGCCGTCCGACGGCCTTTTGCAATTCCACCACCCGGCCGCGCAGTTCAACCGCGTCGGGCGCCTCGGGCCGGCGGCGCAAGTAGTTTTCCAGGTCGGACAGCGCCGGGCGGAAGCACTCCAGTTCCTGGTACAGCAGGCCGCGGTCGCGCAGTTCCTCGGCCGATTCGGGCACCACCAGCAGCATGCGGTTCATCACCGCCAGCGCGGCATCCAGCCGCCCGGCCTTGAGGTGGATGTGCTTGAGGTTGCGCAGCACGCGCGCAATGATGTCGCGGCGCGAAGCCGAAGCGAGGTAGGGATCGAGCGGCGCCTCGCGCGCCTGGGCGCGCGGCAGCACCTGGGCCAGGCGCCGCCGCAGCTCGGCCTCGCCCAGCGTCTCGCCGCGGTTGAACGGATCGAGAATCAACTGCCCGCGCCTCACGCGCAGCTTGACCAGGAAATGCCCCGGAAACGACACGCCCTGCAGGTCCAGCCCGAGGCGCCGGCCGATTTCGAGGTAGATGATGGACAGCGTGATGGGAATGCCGGTGCGGCGCGCGAGCACCTCGTTCAGGTAGCTGTTGCGGGGATCGAAATAATCCGAGCTGTTGCCGCTGAAGCCCAGTTCCTGGAACAGGTAATGGTTGAGCGAGGTCGCCTTCTGCTCGGGAAAGGCGTCGGCCGCCAGGCGCGAGCGCACCGCGCCCGCCATGCCGTCCAGGCGCGCCAGGCCCGCGTCCACGTCCAGGTCGGGATAGGCATCACCCGCCAGCAACAGGCCCGCCTCGGCGAGGTCGAACTGCTCGCGCGTCATGATCTCGGCGAAGCGCGCCAGGTTGGAGTTCATGCCGCCCGCCGGTGAAAGTCAGCCGGACGAAAACCCAGCGCCCACAGCATGGCGAAATACACCACCAGCCCGAGCAGCACCACGCCGCACAACCCGGCCACCCGGTGCAGGGCGCTGGCCGTGAGCCACCATGACGCCGGCCCCATGGCGAAGTACAGCGCGAGGCCCATCACCGCCAGCGCCGCCACGATCTTGAGGGTGAAGCGCAGCCAGCCCGGCTGGGGATGATAGATGCCCGCCTGGCGCAGCTTGCGGTACAGCAGCAGCGCGTTCAGGCACGCGCCAAGCCCGATGGCGAGCGCGAGGCCGGCGTGCTTCAGCCATCCGACGAAAACGGCGTTCAGGCCTTGGGTCAGCAACAGGGTCATGATGGCGATGCGCACGGGCGTGCGGATATTCTGGCGCGCATAGAAGCCGGGGGCCAGCACTTTTACAAGAATCAGTCCGGCGAGCCCCACGGCGTAGGCCATGAGCGCCTGGCGCGTCATCCACACATCGAGGTCGCTGAAATTGCCGTAGTGGAACAGCGTGCCGATGAGCGGCACGGCAAGGATGGCCAGCGCCAGCGCCGAAGGCAGCGACAGCATCAGGGTGAGGCGCAGGCCCCAGTCCAGCAATTTCGAATATTCCTCGGTGTCGGACTGCGAGTGATAGCGCGCCAGGCTGGGGAGCAGGATGGTGCCCAGGCCCACGCCCAAAAGGCCGGTGGGGAATTCCATCAGCCGGTCGGCGTAGTACAGCCACGACACGCTGCCCGTGTCGAGGAAGGAAGCGAAAATGGTGTTGATGATGAGGCTCACCTGGCTGATGGACACGCCCAAGGCGGCCGGGCCCATGAGCTTGAGAATGCGCCGCACGCCGGGATCGGACAGCATGAGGTCGGGACGCGGCAGCATGCCGATTCTGGCCAGCGCCGGCACCTGGAAGGCAAGTTGCAGGATGCCGCCCGCGAACACCGCCCAGGCGAGCGCCATGACCGGCGGATGGAAATACGGCAACGCCACCGTCGCCCCCACGATCATGGCCACGTTGAGCAGCGTGGGCGTGAAGGCGGGGATGGAGAAACGGCTCCAGGTGTTCAGCACTCCGCCCGCCAGCGACACCAGCGACACGAACAGGATGTAGGGGAAGGTCACGCGCAGCATGGCCACGGTGAGGTCGAACTTGCCCTGGTCGGCGGAAAAACCGGGCGCGGTGACGTAGATGATGTAGGGCGACGCCAGGATGCCCGCGGCGGTGATGACGAACAGCGCCAGGGTGAGCAAGGTGGCGGCGCGGTTCACCAGTTGATGCGTTTCGGCGTCACCGCGCCGGGTGCGGTATTCGGCCAGGATGGGCACGAAGGCCTGGGAAAACGCCCCTTCGGCGGTGAGCCGGCGCAGCAGGTTGGGCAGCCGAAAGGCCACGAAGAAGGCGTCGGTGGCGATGCCGGCACCGAACGCGCGCGCGATCACCGAGTCGCGCACAAAGCCCAGGATGCGCGAGATCAGCGTCATGCCGCTGACGGTGGCGAGCGCGCCGAGCAGGTTGCGGCCCTTGGGGGGTGCCTGGACCTCGGGGGAAGGGGCCTGCGCCTTGGGCGAGGATCCCTCCCCCTTGGCGGCTTGGGCAGGCCCAGCATCCCCGGGAGCAGGGTCGGGCCGTGCTCCGGAAGCGTCGTCCGAAGCCGGAGGCTCCGGCTCCGGTCGATCCGGGGGGGCGTTCATGGCGTCATTATAGGGGGCGGGATGCCGCCTCCTGTTCCGGCTGGGTGGTTTCCCGGCGGGTGGCGGCGCCCAGGGACACTCGACCCGGTACCCGAACCGGCAACTTGCAGGGTAGCCCATTAGCGATTAAAATCACCGGCTCTTCGCAGTCCCTCTAACGCAGTCTCCAAACTGAGTCCAGGAATTTCATGGCCAATACCGCCGGGGCGCGCAAACGCGCCCGCCAGTCCGAAAAGCGTCGCCAACACAATGCCGCCCAGCGTTCCACACTGCGCACGGCCATCAAGAACGTGCAGAAGGCCATCCTGGCCGGCGACAAGACCCAAGCCACCAGGATTTACCAGGAGTCGGTGAGCGTGGTGGACCGCATCGCGGACAAGAAGATCATTCACAAGAACAAGGCTGCGCGGCACAAGAGCCGGCTGGCCGCCCAGATCAAGGGCATGGCCGCCGCCGCGGCCTGATCGAGGACATGGCCGCCACGGCCTGAGCGATCGACGCTTTCCAGTAAAAAAGCGGGCCTCGGCCCGCTTTTTTTATTTCTTTTCCAGCGCGAATCCCCTGCCACCGGCGTGGCGGCATATCACGCCGGACGTCACTCCCCTTCGGTCGCTCCGCCGGCCTCGCCTTGCCCGCCCTGCGCCGCCTTGTCCCGGTCCGGGCCCCGCCCGGGCCGCACTTCCAGCTCATTGTCCTTGGCGAAGTTCATCAGAAAGTTGAAGGCCATGGTCTCGATCTCCTGCAACTCGCGGCTGACCACCACGCACTTCACGCCGGCCGAGGTGATGGGCATCACGTAAGGCGAATACTCGAGGTGGCGTTCACGCCCGAAAGCCGACATGACGCCGCACAGCCGCTCGGCCCAGTCGCTGGGCCTGAACACCTTGCCGGCGGTGGTCACGCCGCGAATGACGATTTCGTCGGATTCCTGGGCGGAGGACGGGTCAGCAGGCATGGGCCCATCCACGCGGCGCGGTGGTGCGGAAAAAGGTGAAAGACATCGAGAGGGAACGCCGCGGGGGGACTCGCTGGGCGACTGAGCGCACTACTGAACGCCCACCTGAACGCCATTGGGCGGCCCATTCTAGCACCGGCCTCCCGGTCCCCCCTCCGATGCTCCGGGCCGACCATGGGGGGGCCTGGCAGGCGAGCAGGCACTCACATTTCATGGCGACGAAAATAGGAAAGACCGTAACAAAATTCACGAATATCAACGCTTTATGTTGCGAATCATGATGCCAGCATGTTATACATTCATTAACACCTTGATATCAGGGGAGAGTCAGGTGCAGCCTTCCACCCTCAAATACAGCTTTCGCCTGCGCACGCGCCACGGCCTTATGGTCGAGAACGTATCCATTCATGGACGCGACGAAGCCGATGCCGAACGCAAGCTGCGC
>DATNCF010000697.1:0-4347 GCA_035571675.1 Burkholderiales bacterium
CGCGCGCGACCTTGCGGCCCTTGAGTTTGGCGAGGAGGCTGGTGTTGGCCTCGACCGCGCTTTTCTGGTGGGCCACGCTCACCATGGCCGCGGTGTTGTACACCAGCACGTCGGTGATGCCGCAGTCCAGCCAGGGCTGAAGCTGCTTGAACACCTGCTCCGAGGTGCCCAGGAATTGCGCCTTGCGCACGGCTTCGCGCGGCG
Organism: Burkholderiales bacterium; assembly: GCA_035571675.1. Lineage (GTDB taxonomy): Bacteria > Pseudomonadota > Gammaproteobacteria > Burkholderiales > SG8-39 > CAIYPG01. The sequence continues at coordinate 205 of DATNCF010000697.1, forward strand.
TGCGGTTGCACACGTCGTAGAACTCCTCGGCCGACACCCACTCGGGGATGCAATCGCGGAAATAAGTCCAGTCGCTGCCGTAGGGGTGCGACAGACCCCACTTGTAGAAGTACTGCGAGGCGGTGCCGCACAGGGTGTTCCAGCGCACGATGGGATGGTCGATGGCCGCCTCGACCAGGTTCTCGTCCTCCACCATGGTCACGCAGATCAGCGTGAGAATGGTGAGGTCATCGGGGTCGCGCCCCACATTGGCGGCGTGGCGCCGCACGGCGCTGGCCTTCTCCGCAAACACCGAGGGGTCGTTCTGGTCCAGGCCGGGCGGGCAATCCACCCAGCCGTCGGCGAAGCGGCCGGCCAGTTCCAGGCTTTCGTCGAAACCGCCGGCCACGAACACCTCGGGCGGGCGGGCGCCGTACGGTGGAAGCGCAAGCTGGCCGTTGTCGAACTTCCACACCCGGCCGCGATAGGAAAACGGCGTGTTCTGGCGGATGAGCTTGGTGACGATCTGCACGCCGTCCCACAGCTTGTCCTTGGTGCCGGCGCGCGACATGCCGTATTGGCGCATGTGGTTCTGCTGGCCCTGCGACAGCATGACGGCGAAGCGGCCGCGCGTGGCGTGGTCCAGGGTCAGCGCGGTCTGGGCGATGTTCACCGGGGCGCGCCGCACCAGGTCGATGGGGCCCCACAGGAAATTGACCGAGTTGGTCTGGGCCGCCGCCCCGGCGATGGCCACGTCCATGGCGAACACGCCGTTGGGGTCGGGCGCGTCGCGGCAGAAGTCGGACAGTTTTTCGTTCCACACCGACGACGGCGTGGGCCAGTCGGTGGCGTCGTGGCACACCACCCAGTGGTAGCCGTTGCGGTCGGCATCCACCAGCGACTTGATGCAGGCCTCGTAGGGCTGCAGCCCGCCGCGCAGTGCCGGCGGCGCCATATAGCGCATGCTGCCGACCCCGGTGCGGATCACGTCGGTTTTCATCCTCTCTCCTTTTGCGGTATCCCCTTGCGGGGGGCGTCACCTTCCCGGCGTCATTTTCCGAATGACGGGCATGACCTTGTGCGCCAGCACCTCGCGCTCGTCCAGCGGAATGGTGCCGAGGAAAAAGAAATCGATGCCCATTTCCACCAGCGCCGCCATGCGGTCGACGATGTATTCGGGCGGGCCGCCGATGCCGTACCAGTCGGCGAACTCGGCATCCACCAGGTCGCGCATGGGATTGACCTGCTCCATGTTGTGGTGGCGGTAGTTGTAGGCCTCGCGCAGCCTGGCGGTGACACGGCGCAGGCGCTCGGGCTGGGTGTTGAGGTCGATGCCGGGCAGCGCCGACATATGCGCGATCACGGCCACGCCGGTGCGCAGGCGCTCGGCGGCGGCGGCGCGGCTGGGGTCAACGATGAGCGGGATGAGCGCGCCGATCTGGATGTCGGCGCGGCTGCGTCCCGCGGCGGCCAGGCCCTCGTCGATGGTGTCCATGGCGGCGCGGACGCGCTCGGTGGGACCGCCCACGGTCAACTGGATGCGGTCGGCCAGCGCCGCGGCCGCGTGCAGGGTGCGCGGCCCGCTGGCCGCGATCTCGATGGGCACGGGCGTGTAGTCCGTGCCCTCCAGCCACTTCAGGCCGGCGTCGTATTGGCCCAGCGCGCCCTGCTCGCGGTTGAGGTAGCCGCGCAACAGACCGGTGTTGGTGACGAACTCGGCGTGCTTCTGCGGCTGCTTGCCGATCATGGCCACCACCGAGTCGCCCTTGCCGATGCCGCACACGGCGCGGCCCTTGCTTGCGAGCTGCAGGTAGGCCATCTGGCTGGCCAGCACCGAGGGATGGCGGCTCACGGTGTTGGCCACGCCGGTGCCCAGGCGGATGCGCGTGGTGGCACGCGCCGCGTCCAGCAGCTCCATCATGGGTTCGGGGTGCTGCGAATGGTTGTCGCCGAAATAGCGGACGTCGAAACCCAGGTCCTCGTCCTCGCGCGCCAGCCGGGGCGATTGCAAGGGGGCGGCGATGGTGCAATGGCCGAACTCAACCATGGAGTCTCCTCGGCATTTATCCGCGGCCTGCTTTTGCGGCCTTATTTGCGCCTGCTTTCCGGCGACCTGTTTGTACGGCTCATCCGAGCGTATTGCTCAGCCCTTCTTGCGCGCGACCGGCGGCGTAAGGCAATCCGCGCTGGCATCGCCGAACTGGCTGCCGCCGTCGCAGTCCACAATGGCGCCGGTCATGTAGGAGGCCTGCTCGGTGCACAGGAACGCGGCCACATTGGCCAGTTCCTCGGCCGTGCCCAGGCGGCGTATGGCCAGCCTGGAGGCCCAGGCCTGCCTGTCGGCGTCGGTGGGTGCGAGGCGCGCCACGCCCTCGGTGCCCTGGATGGGGCCGGGCGAGATGGCGTTGACGCGGATGCCGCCCGCGCTCCATTCCATGGCCAGGCACTTCACCAGCATGTTGACGCCGGCCTTGGCCGCGCACACGTGCGCCTGCATGGGCCGCGGCAGCACGCCCTGCGGCGCGCTGATGGCGATGAGCGAGGCGGGCTTGGCGAGCAGGTCGAACGAGGCCTTGAACACGTTGAAGGTGCCGAGCAGGTCGATGTCCACCACGGTCTTGAAGCCGTTGGCCGAAATGCCGATGGCGGGCGCCGGGAAATTGCCGGCCGCGCCGGCGATCACGATACTGGGTTTGCCCAGTTCACCCGCGGCCCGCGCGAACGTCTCGGTGAGCGAGGCGTAGTCGCGCACGTCGGCCGAGGCGCCCATGGCGCGGCCGCCGGTCTCGGCGGTGATTTCCTTGGCGGCGGCGGCGGCCTTGGCCGCGTCGCGCCCGAACACCAGCACCGCGGCGCCGCGGCGGACGAGGCCCTTGGCAATGCCCAGGTTGAGGCCGCTGGTGCCGCCGGAAATGAAGGCCACCCTGCCTTGTAGGGAGATGGTGTCGTTGATTTGTGTTTGCACGCCGTTTCCCGTTGGAATGAACAGATGGGTTGTAACAGCCCGAATCATATAGCCGCGGCGGGTCGCACGCGCGGGGCTGTTCGTCCCCGGTGTTCATGCGACCTGATAGTCAGGTGGCCTCGCTTTCCTGAAGCCTCGCGATTGCTAGCGACCCTTGAACACGGGGCTTCTTTTCTCGGCGAAGGCGCGCACGGCCTCGTAGTGGTCCTGGCTTTTCATGCCCAGGATCATGTTGCGCGCCTCGAAGTCGAGCGCGTCCTTCATGCCCAGCGACGCGAACGCGGACAGGTTTTCCTTGGCCAGCGCCATGCCCAGCGTGGGGCCCTCGGCGAGGCCGCGGCAGAATTCCAGCGCGCGCTCCTGCAGCTCGGGCTGGGGATAGACGCGGTTGACAATGCCCAGCGAGCGCGCGCGGTCGGCGTCCATCATCTCGCCGGTGAACAGCAGTTCGCGGGCGATGCCGTCGCCCACCAGCTTGGACAGGAAATAGGTGCCGCCGTAGTCGCCGGCCAGGGCGAGGTTGCGGTAGCCGGTGGAGAGCTTGGCCTCGGTGCCCGCCAGGCGGATGTCGCAGCCCAGCGCCAACGAGAAGCCCACGCCGATGCAATAGCCGTTGATCACGCCCACCGTGGGCTTGGGCATGGTGTGCAGCAGCAGCGGAGAGGCTTCCTGGCCGATGCGGATGGCGCGCACCTCCTCGTGGAAGGTCTCCATGGGATCGCCCTTTTTCAGCGTCTCGGTCTGGGTGTTGTTCAGGCGCTTGAGGTCGGCGCCGGCGCAGAAGGCCTTGCCCGTGCCGGTGATCATGACGCAGCGCACGGCGGGGTCCATGGAAAAATCCGCCAGCACCGCCCGCAGGGCGAAATTCATCTCGGTAGAAAACGCATTCATGCGCTCGGGCTGGTTGAAGGTGACGAGACCGATTCCGTCGGCGCGCTTTTCGGATAACAGGCTGGGCATGGAAACTCCTGGAACTGGATAACAACTCGGAACGCGGTGCGGGACGGAAATTCGCCGGGAGCGTCAACCGCGCGGCGCGTACTATAGCGCGGCGGCCTTATTGCTATTATCGTACCACCTAGTATTATTTGTTGGCCAAAACCAAAAAAAGCGCCCGCAAACGAGGAGAAAAGCATGAACACCCGCGTTTACATCCACGAGTACATCGACATCATTCTCCAGGGCCGGCCCAAGTATTT
>DATNCF010000698.1:0-4798 GCA_035571675.1 Burkholderiales bacterium
ACGGCGGAAACCCCTGCCCCGCTTCCGCCTGACTGGCTGGAGCCCGAACTGGCTGCCTGGGAACAGCGCTTGCGCGACCGGCTGCTCGCCGTGGGCGCTGAGTTTCGAGCGCGGGTCGAGGATGTCGTCGAGGACGAGGTCCGCGCGTTCCGCGCGGAAGTGATCGAGCGCCTGCGCTCTCGCCAGCCGTAGCTCCGGTATAATTTTCCCTCTTGAGCGGCCCTCATCGGGCCGCTTTGCGCTTTTCCCCGCCATGGAACTCGACAAAAGCTTCGACCCGCACGGCATTGAGCGACGCTGGTATCCCGAATGGGAGAAGCGCGGCTATTTCCGCCATTCGGGCGATCCCGGTGCGCAGCCCTATTGCATCCAGCTCCCGCCGCCCAACGTCACGGGCACGCTGCACATGGGGCATGCCTTCCAGCAGACCCTCATGGACATCCTGATCCGCCGCCACCGCATGCAGGGCGACGATACCAACTGGGTGGCGGGCACCGACCATGCCGGTATCGCAACGCAAATCGTGGTCGAGCGCCAGCTCGAGGCCGAGGGCAAGACGCGCCACGACCTGGGCCGCGACGGCTTCCTCAAGCGTGTTTGGGAATGGAAGCACCAGTCGGGTTCCACCATCACGCGCCAGATGCGCCGCCTGGGCACGTCGCCCAACTGGAGCTTCGCGGACAGCGAGGGCGAGCAGGCCGGCTACTTCACCATGGACGCGAAAATGTCGCGCGCCGTGGTGGAGGTGTTCGTGCGATTGCACGAACAGGGGCTGATCTACCGCGGCAAGCGGTTGGTGAACTGGGACCCGGCGCTGGGCACGGCGGTGTCCGACCTGGAGGTGGACACCGAGGAAGAAAACGGCCGCATCTGGGAAATCCGCTATCCCTTCGCCGACGGCAGCGGCTCGCTGGTGGTGGCCACCACCCGGCCCGAGACCATGCTGGGCGACGTGGCCGTGGCCGTGAACCCGGCCGATGAACGCTACCAGGGCCTGGTGGGCAAGCAGCTCACGCTGCCTTTGGTGGGCCGCGCCATTCCGCTCATCGCCGACGACTACGTCGACCCCGAATTCGGCACCGGGTGCGTGAAAATCACCCCGGCGCACGATTTCAACGACTACCAGGTGGGGCAGCGCCATGGCCTGGAACCCATTTCCATCCTCACGCTCAAGGCCGCCATCGCCGACAACGCGCCCGTTGCCTATCGCGGCCTGGACCGTTTCGCGGCGCGTACGCAAATCGTCGCCGACCTGCAGGCGCAGGGCCTGCTGGTGTCGGAGAAACCGCACCGCCTGCGCGTGCCGCGCTCGGGACGCACCGGCGAAATCGTCGAACCCATTCTCACCGACCAGTGGTTCGTGAAAATGGACGGCCTGGCGCAATCCGGCCTCGCCGCCGTGGCCGACGGCCGGGTGCGTTTCTACCCCGAGGAATGGACCAGCACCTACAACCACTGGCTGGAGAACATCCAGGACTGGTGCATTTCGCGCCAGCTGTGGTGGGGCCACCAGATCCCGGCCTGGTACGGCGACGACGGCCAGGTCTACGTGGCGCGCTCCGAGGCCGACGCCCGCGACCGGGCCGCTGCCAGGGGCTACAGCGGCGTCCTGCGCCGCGACGAGGACGTGCTGGACACCTGGTTCTCTTCCGCGCTGGTGCCCTTCACCTCGCTCGGCTGGCCCGAGCAGACGCCCGATCTCGTTCGCTTTCTGCCGTCGTCGGTGTTGGTCACCGGCTTCGACATCATTTTCTTCTGGGTCGCCCGGATGATCATGATGACCCTGCATTTCACCGGCAAGGTGCCGTTCCGCGACGTGTACATCAACGCCCTGGTGCGCGACGCCGAGGGCCAGAAAATGTCCAAGTCCAAGGGCAACACCCTGGACCCCATCGACCTCGTCGACGGCACCACGCTGGACGCGCTGCTCGCCAAGTCCACCACGGGTCTCCTCAAAGACGAGCACAAGGAGCGCATCGAGAAGTACGTGCGCAAGAACTTCCCGAACGGCATCCCGGCGTTCGGCGCCGACGCGCTGCGCTTCACCTTCGCTTCGCTCGCCACCTTCTCGCGCACGCTCAACTTTGACCTGTCGCGCTGCGAGGGCTACCGCAATTTCTGCAACAAGCTGTGGAACGCCAGCCGCTTCGTGCTCATGAACACCGAGGGGCGGGACTGCGGAACGGACGAAACCCTGCCGGTAGGTCTGTCAGCCGCCGACCGCTGGATCGTGAGTCAGCTGCAGCGCACCGAGGAGACGGTGGAAAAGGCATTGGCCGAGTACCGCTTCGACAACGCGGCCCATGCCATCTACCACTTCGTTTGGGACGAGTACTGCGACTGGTACGTGGAGTTCGCCAAGGTGCAACTGGCTGAAGCGTCAGGAGCAGATGCTGAAGCACGCCACCGCGGCACGCGCCGCACGCTGGTTCGGGTGCTCGAAGCGGTGCTGCGCCTCGCTCACCCCTTCATCCCCTTCATCACAGAGGAGCTTTGGCAGAAGGTGGCGCCGCTGGCGGGCAAATCGGGCGAGAGCATCATGCTCGCACCGGCACCCAGAGCTCAGCAGGAAAAAATCGACGGCTTTGCGGAAGGCGAGATTGGCCGCATCAAGGAATTGATCCTGGCCTGCCGCAACCTGCGCGGCGAAATGAAGATTTCCCCCGCCACACGCATACCGCTCATCGCTTCCGGGGACAAGCCTCTTTTGGAGGCCGCCTTTCCCTACGTCAAGGCGTTGGCGCGGGTATCGGAGGCCCAGGTGGCCGAGCAGTTGCCGGAAGCCGATGCGCCCGTGGCCATTGCCGCCGGCTGCCGTTTAATGCTTAAGATCGAAATCGATGTCGGCGCGGAGCGCGAACGACTGGACAAGGAGATCGCTCGTCTCGAAGCCGAGGTGCAAAAGGCTTCGACCAACCTGGCCAACCCGAGCTTTGTCGAGCGCGCGCCCAAGGCTGTCGTTGAGCAGTTCAAAGCTCGGCTGTCAGGGTTCGAGGAAACCTTGGTCAAACTCAAGGCTCAGCGCAAGAAACTCGGTTAGCCGGCCCAGACATCCTTCCCGCGGGAGCGGGAAGCCTCGTTCCAAAATCTTCTGGGTGAGCAGCTCTAGCGCTTCTGCATGAAAAAGGTGAACTCGCCTTCCTGTTCAGCGGAAGACAACAAGGTATTGCCAGTCTGCTTGGCAAAAGCCTGAAAATCCTTCACCGACCCAGGATCGGTGGCGAGGATTCTCAATACCTGTCCGCTCGACATATCCGACAGTGATTTCTTGGTGCGCAGAATAGGCAATGGACACTTCAGTCCGCGCGCATCCAGTTCCTTGTCCGCATTCACAGCCGCATCGCCGTTCATCGCCGCCTTTTTTCCTTGTCATCGTCATTGTTCCGGCGCATTTCGCGCAGGCGGGCATCCACCGCCGACTGCTGGTAAAAGTCGCCGTCGCCGGCCTTCTGCGCAAGCTGCAATTGCTCGATGGCGGCCGGCACCGAGCCCTGCAGGTAGTACACCTCGGCCTGGGCCTGGTGCTGCAGCAGGCCGCGGCCCGTTGCCGCGTAGGACTCGGACTGCATGCGATACAGCCGCGGGTCGCGCGGGTAGGTCTTCACCAGATCGGAGAGCCGCGCCAGCGCCTTGTCGTGCTGCCCCTGCGCCTGGAGGGTTTGCACCAGGGCATACTGCAGTGGCCGGTAGTTGGCGTTGCGCGCCAGCGCCGCCATGCCCATGTCGAACGCCGCCTTTGGATCGCCCGTTGCGCTTTTCACCCGCATGGCGAGCACATCCACCATGGGCGAGCCGGCGGCCGGCACTCCCGCGCGCAATGCGGCTATTTCCGTCTCGGCGCGCTTGAAATCGCGCGCGCGGATCAGGGCGGTGACCAGGCCGTAGCGCGCCGCCGCTTCGCTGGCATAGCGCTTGTCGCGCAACTGGGCGTCGAAATATGCCACTTCCTCGGACGGCACCCCCTGCTCGGCCTTGACCTTGGCCCGCACCAGCTGGAATTCGGGGCGGTCGACGTGCTGCTTGTAGGGCGTGTTATGGGCGCGGTTCTGGATGTCGGCGATGCGCTCGCCGGTGAGCGGGTGGGTCTGCAGGTAGGCGGGCGCGTTGTTCTCGTAAATGCGCGTGGCCCGCTGCAGCCGCTCGAAGAACGTCACCATGCCGTTGACGTCGAAGCCCGCCTGCTGCAGGCGGTCGAAGCCCACGCGGTCAGCCTCGCGCTCATAGTCGCGGCTGTAGTTGAGCTGGGCCTGCACCAGGCCGGCCTGCGACGCCATCAGGGCGGCCTGCCCCACCTGCGCGTTGCCGCGCGAGGCCAGTATGCCGAGCAGCAGCCCGGCCAGCCCCAGCGTGGACATCTGGCTTTGCTGCCCGAACATGCGCGCAATGTGGTGCTGGGTCACGTGCGAGATTTCGTGCGCCAGGACGGAAGCCAGTTCGGACTCGGTCTGCGACGCGAGCAGCAGGCCGGTATGCACCCCGACGAATCCGCCCGGCATGGCGAAGGCGTTGATGGTGTCGTCGCGCAGCAGGAAGAACTGGAAGTCCTGGCGCGCCCCCGGACCGTTGGCGGCCAGCGCCGCGCCCAGCCCGCTGAGATAATCCTCGACCTCGGGGTCGTCCACATAGGACGGGTCGGCGCGGATTTCGCGCATGGCTTCCTCGCCGATGCGCCGTTCCTGCTGCGGCGACAGCGCGACGGATGAAAGCTCACCCAGGTCGGGCAACGGCGCCGGCGGATCGCGCTGCGCGCTCTGGGCCAAGCCGCGCGGCATGGCCGCGGCAAGAGCCACAGCCAGCA
>DATNCF010000699.1:0-6977 GCA_035571675.1 Burkholderiales bacterium
CGAGTCTGTCTACGAAAAGACCGCTGGGCATCTCGAACAACGATGAGAGAATGAACTTCGGCCTCAAATCGGCATCAGAATTGACGATAATCTGCCATACTGCAGTGCACTAGGCGTGCACTTTTGCACAAAACAGTTTGCCAGTTGTGGCTTTTATGCTTGTTAAGCAGGGACCGAGCCGCTATTCTTTACTCTGCTTCTAAGGAAAACCTAGCAATGGCGCCTTGTGCGCCGCGGCAGGCGCAGCGGAGGGGCTGGCTTGGCCGCATGGGAGAGGACGCGCCTGGGCGCGCCCAAGCGGAGATGTTTAACTCTCGCCAACCGGAACTGCTGGGATGAACGCGCCGGCCATCAAGGCGGTCGGCATCAGCGAGCCCATTCGGGTGCTGATGATCGAGGACGCCAAGCTTGACGCGGAACTGTCGCTGCGCGAGTTGAAGCGCGCCGGGCTGCATTGCGTGGGCCTGCGCGTGGAGACCGAGCAGACGCTGCGCGAAGCCCTGGACAACTTCCGTCCCGACGTCATCCTGTCCGACTTCTCCATGCCGCACTTCGACGGCATGTCCGGGCTCATGATCGCGCGCGAGTCCAGCCCGGAGATTCCGTTCATTTTCCTGTCCGGGACCATCGGCGAGGAATACGCCATCCGGGCGCTCAAGAACGGCGCGTTCGACTACGTCCTGAAAAGCAACCTCGTGCGCCTCCCGCCGGCGGTGGAGCGCGCCCTGAAGGACGCGGAATTGCGCGCCGAGCAGAAGCGCGTCGAACAGTTGCGCCTGCTCGAGCACGCGGTCACGCGCGGGCTGGCCGAAGCCGAAAGCGAGTCGGCCGCGCTCACCGCGGCCATGCGCTCGGTATGCGAGCTGGGCGAGTGGCAAATGGGCACCTACGTGGTGACAGACCCGTCCTCGGGCGTGCTGCGCGTGGTCGAGGCCTGGGGCATCACCGACCCGGTGATCATGGACATCATCTGCTCCGCGCGCGGCCGGGAGATGCGCGCCGGCCACGGCCTCGCCGCCGAGGTGCTGGAAAAGAACGCCCCGGTGTGGCGCGAAGACCTCCACGAGGGCAGGCCGCCCGCCTACCAGGAGCTTCTCGACAAGGCGAAGATAGTGAGCGCCCTGGGCTTTCCGGTGCAGTCCAACGGCCGCACCGTCGGCGTGCTGCTGTTCTCCAGCCGCCGCGTGCGCAAGAGCGACGAGCAGATGCTGAACAGCATGCGCGCCATCGGCAGCCAGATCGGACAGTTCCTGCTGCGCAAGCGCGTCGAGGAGCAGCAGCGCCGCTTCCGCGTGGCCATGGATTCGTCGGCCGACATGATCGCCCTGATCGACCGCGCCAGCATGCGCCTCATCGACGTCAACAGCACCATGTGCGACCTGCTGGGCTACTCGCGCGAAGAACTCCTCGGCATGGGCGCGCAGGACATCATGGCCCTGCCCGCGGACGAACTCGAGCGGCGCCAGGACGACGCGTCCGCCACGTCGCCGGCGGCGGCAGGCGCGGCCTCGAGCAGCGTCGGCAGCTACCGCCGCAAGGACGGGTCGCGCCTGCCCGTGGAGTCCACGCGGCGCGTCATTCTCTCCGGCGACGCGCGCATCATCGTGGCCATCTCGCGCGACATCCGCCACCGCATCGCCGCCGAGGAAGCGCTGCAAAAGAGCAACGAGCGCTTCAACCTGGCGGTGCGCGCCACCAACGACGTGATCTGGGACTGGGACATCGCCCGCGACGAGATCTGGTGGAACGAGAACCTGACGGCCGCCTTCCAGTACGGCCGCGACGAAATCGGGCGCGACTCCGCCGCCTGGTACGACCTCATCCACCCCGAGGACCGGCAGCGCATCGTGTCCACCCTGCACCGCGCGCTGGCGCTGGGAGGCGAGACCTGGAGCGACGAATACCGGCTGCGCCGGCGCGACGGCAGCTATGCCTTCATTTTCGACCGCGGGCACATCATCCGCAACGCCCAGGGCAAGGCGGTGCGCGTCATCGGCGCCAAGGCCGACGTCACCGCGCGCAAGGAGGCCGAGGAGCGGCTGTCCTACCTCGCCCAGTTCGACGTGCTCACCAGCCTGCCCAACCGTCACCTGTTCTGCGACCGCCTCAACCAGATGCTGGTCCAGGCCGGGCGCACCCGCTCGCCGCTGGCCGTGCTGTTCGTCGACCTGGATCGCTTCAAGCAGGTCAACGATACCCTCGGCCACGCGCTGGGCGACAAGCTGCTGAAGGAGGCGGCGCGCCGCCTCACCGGCTGCGTGCGCCGCGGCGACAGCGTGGGCCGCTTCGGCGGCGACGAGTTCGTACTCTTGCTGTCCGACCTGGGCAACCAGGGCGACTCGCGCGTGGTGGCGCAGAAAATCATCGATTCCCTGTCCCAGCCCTTCCACCTGGACGGCCGCCAGACCTACGTCACAGCCAGCGTCGGCATCACGCTGTTCCCCGGCGACGGCGAGGACGTCGATTCCCTCATCGCCAATGCCGATACGGCCATGTATCGCGCCAAGGAAGAGGGCCGCAACAATTACCAGTTCTTCACCCCCGAAATGAACGCCAGGGCGCACAAGCGCGCCCAGACCGAGAATGCGCTGCGCGGCGCCCTGGAGCGGCGCGAATTCCTGCTGCACTACCAGCCCAAGGTGGATCTGGTTTCGGGCGCGGTGTGCGGCTTCGAGGCACTGCTGCGCTGGGAGCGGCCCGGCGTGGGGCTGGTGTCGCCGCTCGATTTCATTCCCGTGCTGGAGGACACCGGCCTCATCGTGTCCGTGGGCGAATGGGCCATCGGCAGCGCCTGCCGGCAAATCGCCGCCTGGCGCGAACTGGGCCTGCCCACGCCGCCCATCGCTGTCAACCTGTCCGCGCGGCAGTTCCAGGACGGCCTGCGCACGAGCGTGGAGCGCATCCTGTCAGAAACGCACGTCGATGCCAGCCTGCTGCAGTTCGAGATCACCGAGTCCCTGCTGATGCGCGACCCCGAGGGCGCCACCCGCGTCCTGCAGGACATCAAGCAGTCGGGCGCCACGCTGTCGGTGGACGATTTCGGCACCGGCTATTCCAGCCTGGCCTACCTCAAACGCTTCCCACTGGACGCCCTCAAAATCGACCGCGCCTTCGTGCGCGACGTGACCAGTTCCAGCGACGACGCCGCCATCGCGCTGGCCATCATCGGTCTTGCCCACAGCCTCGGCCTGAAAGTCATCGCCGAAGGCGTGGAGACCGTGGAGCAAATGCGCTTCCTGCGCGATAACGGCTGCGACCAATTGCAGGGCTTTTATTTCTCGCGCCCACTGGCCGTGGCCGACTGCACGCGCCTGCTCATCGAGGGCAGGCAGCTGCACGCCTGACCCGCGCGGGTCTCCCGTCGCAAAAGCGGCAAAAACAACAACCCGGCGCGCTTGAGGTCAGTCCCCCCCGGGGCCGCCCTGTCGGCACCCAACGACAGTCCGAAAGACAGCGCCGCATGGCCGCACAGCGACACCTTGGCGGGGTAGCTTTGTCGCATGGAATCAGCCAACCCCACCCATGCCATGGCGCTGCTCAACCCGCCGGGCGCCCCGACGCGCGTCTGTGTCTCCATCATGATCCGGCCCGCCGAGTACCCGAGTTTCCGCGCCTGCATGCGCGAAGGCTATCCGCTGCCCGAGCACTTCAGCCTGTGGACGCGCCAGCAGCGCGCCGAGGAGGAAGCCATGCGCGCGCACGGCATCCGGGTCGACTACGTCACCGCGCACCACGCCGAGTTCATCGAGTTTTGCGAGAAGCTGGGCAAACCGCCGTCGCATGACCTGCTGGTGGCCTACGCCATCACCATGCGCTCGCGCCGCAAGCCCTGGTAGCCCGCGGCCGCATCGCCCCGAGAGGGGAACTTTGCGGCGTTCCGCTCTTCTATTCCCCTAGACGGGAGGGTGACGAATCGCCTGGCATGGCGCCCGGGAGGACACCCCTTGCAAAACTGCTCGCAACCCGCCCGTACCGTCGTCCGTCGGCGACGACGAGCCCCCGCCCCTGATTATCCGCTTGGCGTTCTGGGGCTGCCATCTCCGCTGTCTTGCGGACGGCCGTCGCAGCCCATGGCGCGCCACAAGCAAATATGCCAACCGGACCACGCCGCAAGGCGGGCAGACAGGGTTCTGCATCGCATGGTCGCCGTATGGTTGCAGGCATCCACCCGCCCGCCTTGCGGACACCCGCTCGCTCGCATTTTTGACGCCGGCCGGGTCGTGACGCGGCTTGGATTTTGAGCACTGAGTTCGACACCGAGTTTGATCCATGGCCGCCGAAGAATCCACCGTCTGGCCCAAAGCGCCGCCTTCCAATCCGCCGGTGCAGGAGGCGTCTGAACGCCGCAAAAGCCACCTGCGGCGCCCTGCCGCGCGCGCCTCCCTTGCCGACGCCGGCTGGGCGGGCCATGTGCGCGCCGTGGTCGAGAACGTTCAACCCTGCGTGGACGCGGGCCGCTTCCCCATCAAGCGTGCCGTCGGCGAGCAGGTGACGGTCGAGGCCGACTGCTTCGCCGACGGCCACGACCATCTGTCCTGCGTGCTGCAATACCGCCACGAGAACGACGCCGCCTGGTCGGAACTGCCCATGCTGGAACTGGGCAACGACCGCTGGCGCGCCGCCTTCACGGTCGATCGCATCGGCGTGTGGCGCTATGCGGTGACCGCCTGGGTGGACGCGCTCGGCTCGTGGTACGCCGAATTCGCGCGCCGGGCCGAGGACGCCGACCTCGCGGTGGCCGCGCGCATGGGCGCCGACCTCATTGACGCGGCCGCCGACAACTCCGCCGCCGAGCAGCGCGCCCAGAAGCGCCGGCGCGGCGAAGAGCAGGACCGGCGCCGCGAGGAAGAACTCGGCCGCGTCCGCGACGAAGAGCGCGGCCGGATGCGCGCCTGGGCCAAAGCGCTGCGCCAAGGCTCGGCCGACCGGCTCAAGGCCATCGCCCTGAACCCGAAACTGCTCGATATCGCGCGCCGGCACGCGGCGCGGCCCAACGCCGTGCGCAGCACGCCCGACCTGCGCGTCAGCGTGGAGCGCGAGCGTGCGCGCTTCGGCGCCTGGTACGAATTGTTCCCCCGCTCCACCGCCGCCGAGGCCGGCCGCCACGGCACTTTCCGCGACACCCTGGGCTGGCTCGACTACGTGGCGGATATGGGCTTCGACGTGCTGTACCTCCCTCCCATCCATCCCATCGGCGAGCAGCACCGCAAGGGCCGCAACAACGCCGTACAGGCGGCCACCGGCGACGTGGGCAGCCCCTGGGGCATCGGCTCGGCGGCGGGCGGCCACACCGCCATTCATCCGGAGCTTGGCACGCTGGAGGATTTCCGCCGCCTGCTGGAAGCGGCACGCCGCCGCGGCCTGGAAATCGCCCTCGACATGGCCTTCCAGGCCGCGCCCGACCATCCCTTCGTCAAAGCGCATCCCGAGTGGTTCCGCTGGCGCCCCGACGGCACGGTGCAGTACGCCGAAAATCCGCCCAAGAAATACCAGGACATCTATCCGCTCAGCTTCGACGGACCGGACTGGCACGGGCTATGGCAGGAGTTGCTGGGCGTGTTCCGCTTCTGGATTGGTCAGGGCGTGCGCATCTTCCGCGTCGACAACCCGCATACCAAGCCGTTCGTGTTCTGGGAGTGGGTGATCGCGGAAATCAAGCGCAGCCATCCCGACACCATTTTCCTCGCCGAGGCGTTCACCCGCCCGCGCATCATGCACCGGCTGGCCAAGCTCGGGTTTTCGCAGTCCTACACCTACTTCACCTGGCGCTACAACCGCCGCGAACTCACCGACTACTTCACCGAGCTGGCGCAATCGCCCGCGCGCGAATACTTCCGTCCCAATTGCTGGCCCAACACCCCCGACATCCTGTCCGGTCCGCTGCGCCACGGCGGACGGCCCGAGTTCTCGCTGCGCCTGGTGCTCGCCGCCACGCTCGCCGCCAACTACGGCATTTACGGGCCGGCGTTCGAACTCATGGAGAACAGGCCGCGCGACGACGCCAGCGAGGAATACCTCAACTCGGAGAAGTACGAGTTGCGCCACTGGGACCTGCAGCGCCCGGACAGCCTCGCGCCGCTGATCACGCGCATCAACCACATCCGCCGCGCCAACCCGGCGCTGCAATCGGACTGGTCGCTGCGTTTCCACGCCACCGACAACGACCAGTTGCTGTGCTATTCCAAGACGGCGGGCAGCAATGGCGTGCTCATGGTGGTCAACCTCGACACGCGCTTCACGCAAAGCGGCTGGGTGGACCTCGACCTTGCCGCCCTCGGCCTCGCTGCGGACGCGGCCTACGAAGTTCACGACCTGCTGACGGGCGCCCGCTATACCTGGCGCGGCGCGCGCAATTTCGTGCGCCTGGATCCGCGGGCCGGACCGGCGCACATCCTGCAACTGCCCGCGCCGTCCGGAGTCACCGTGCGCTGATGGACGCCCCCGTCAAAAACGATGGCCTCACCGGCCAGGCCGCGGCCGATACCTTCGCCCCGAGCGCCGAGCCGGCCGTGTCGCCCGCCGGCGAAGCCACCGGCGCCGACCCGCACTGGTACAAGGACGCGGTCATCTACCAGCTCCACGTCAAGGCCTTCTACGACTCCAACGAGGACGGCGTGGGCGATTTCCGCGGCCTCACCGACAAGCTCGACTACATCCGCGATCTGGGCGTCAACACCATCTGGCTGCTGCCGTTCTACCCCTCGCCCATGCGCGACGACGGCTACGACGTGGCCGATTACCACGAGGTGCACCCGGCCTACGGTTCGCTCGCCGACTTCAAGCACTTCGTCCGCGAAGCGCAGAAGCGCAAGCTGCGCATCATCACCGAGCTGGTCATCAACCACACTTCCGACCAGCACCCCTGGTTCCAGGCCGCGCGCAGCGCGCCCAAGGGCTCGGCCAAGCGCGATTTCTACGTGTGGAGCGACGACCCGAACAAGTACGCCGGCACGCGCATCATTTTCACCGACACCGAG
>DATNCF010000700.1:0-2954 GCA_035571675.1 Burkholderiales bacterium
CGCTGCTCGGCCTGCTCAACGACCCGGCGCTGCGCGCCGGGCTGTCCGCCGCCGCGCTCGTCCACGTGCGCGCGCATTTCTCCCGCGAGCGCATGCTGGACGGCATGGAGCGGGTGTTCTCGGAAATCGCCGGGCCGGGACGCGGCGAATCACAGGGCGCCGGGCGGGATCGAGAGCGCGCCGCTCCTCGCGCCGGCGGCACGGCGCCCGGCGCATGATCGCCCCGGACGCGCGCGTGCTGGTGATTGCCGTGGCGAGGATCGGAGACACGCTGCTTGCGACGCCGCTGCTGCGCGCGCTCAAGGCCGCCCTGCCTACCGGCCGGCTGGAGGTGCGCGCCCACCCCAGGCGCCTTGACGTGCTGCGCCACCTGCCCTTCATCGACCGGCTGTCGGGGCTGGGCAAATGGGCGGCATGGCTGGGAACAGCGCGGCTGGGGACCCTTCTCCCAGGCCGGCGATTCGACTGGGCTTTCGTGCTCGGCCACGACGTGGCGGTGACGCGCTATGCGCTGGGCGGCGCCGCGCGCGTGGTGGCCTTCCACCAACGCGACGCGGCCCTGGACGCGCGCCTGGCCCTCGCAGTCGACGAGCCCGCGCCCCCGCCGCACGCCGTGCTGCACCGCCTGCTGTTGTTGCAGGCCGCCGGCATTGCGGCGCAGGACCTGCGCCTGGCCTGGAATGTCACGGCCGAGGAGCGCGCGGCGGCCGATGCCTGGCGTAGCGCCCATGTCCCCGCCGCAGCCGCGCCGGTGATCGGATTGCAGATGGCCAGCTTCCACACCAAGGCCCAGCGCGACTGGCCAGTGCAGCGCTTCATCGAACTGGCGGGGCTGGTCCTGGCCGAACAGCCCAGCGCGCATTTCATTCTGCTCGGCGACGCCGGCAGCCTGCCCGGCGCGCAGGCCTTCCTGGCCGCGTTGCCGGGCCGCGCCAGCATTGCGGCCGGTGCCCTGCCGCTGCGCCACTCGGCCGCGCTCATGGCCGGGCTGGACCTGTACGTCGGCGTGGACACGGGGCCCACGCACATCGCCGGCGCCCTGGGCATTCCCATGGTGGCGCTGTACCACGCCTCCTTCCCGGGACGGAACCTCGCGCCGCTGCAGAACCCTGTATGCCGCGTGATCGAACATCCATTGACCGGGCAACCAGATGCCGATCAGGCCCACATGGCCGACATCAGCGCCGCGCGCGTGTGGACCGAATGCGCGGCATTGCTGGGACAAAGGCAGCCGGCATGAAGACCGCGCAGTGGAAGGCATGGTGCATGGTGGCGGCCCCCGCGGCGCTGCTCGCCATCCTTCCCTTCCCCGGCACGGTGGCCCTGCGGCTCACCCTGCTCACCATCACGGTGGTCACCGCCGCGGCGATGTGGCGGCGCCTGGCGCCGCCGCCCCTGCCCTGCAAACTTCCCATCGTCCTGTGGGCGGGGGTGGCGCTGCTGTCGGTGGCGTGGTCGTTCGACCCGCGCTATTCGCTCGGGGAACTCAAGAACGAGGTCGGTTACACCCTGCTCGGCTTCATCGGTTTTTATGTGCTTGCGGTCGATGCGGCGCAGGGAAGGCGCATGCTGGGCGGCCTCGCCATGGGCGCCGCGGTGATGCTGGGCGGCGCGTTCGTTCTGCAAAGCGGCCAGCGCATCTGGATCGAGGACACCTTTGTCGGGGGCAGCGGCACGTTCAGCACCTACCTTGTGGTCATTGCCCCGCTGGTGCTGGCGCCGCTGCTCGCGGCTGGGCGCATCGGCTCGGCCGGGGTCGCGCTCGGGGTGGTGTTGTTTGCCGGCTTCCTCACCGGACAGAAAATCTTTGTGGCCGTGGGCGCGCTGGAGGTCGCGCTGCTGCTGTGGCTGCTGTCACGCGCCCGCCTGGTGCAGTGGAACCGCGCCTGGCTGGCGGCCGCCGGCGTCATCGGGGTCATCGTGCTCGGCCTGATGCTGCGGCAGATCCTCATCAACCGCGCCATGACCGACAATCCCCTGCAGGACAACATGGTGCAGGACGTGCGGGTGCGCCAGTGGCCTCTGGTCATGCGGACCATCCTGTCGCATCCCCTGGGAGCGGGCTTCGGCCGCGAAGCCATGCACAAGGCCTATCCCGACCTGCTGCCGGGCGACGTGCCGCTGTTCTGGCACGCGCACAACCTGTTCCTGAACTACGGGCTGGAAGCGGGCATTGCCGGCATGCTCGTGCTGCTGCTGGTGTTCGCCGCGCTGCTGCGGGAGTTCTGGCGCCTGTGCGCCCAGAGCGGGCCCTCGGCGTCCTCAACCCAGCGCGTCATCGGCGCGGCCGGCTTTGCCATGGTGGCCGGGGTGATGGCGCGCAACATGACCAACGATTTTTTCATGCGCGACATGTCGCTGCTGTTCTGGTCCCTGTCCGGCCTGCTGCTGGGCTGGGGCAGCCGCCTTGCTACGCAGGTGAAACCGTCGTGAACATCTGCTTCTACAACGTCACGGCCAGCTACATCCACGGCGGTCTGGAAACCTATTGCTGGGAAGCCGGCCGCGCCCTGGCGCGGCGCGGCCACACCGTGACCATCGTGGCCGGCAACCAGGGCGTGGCGCGGCACGGCGAAGTGGCGTTGGTGCAATTTCCCTTCAAGGAGGAGAAAAGCTGGCCGGATTTCGGCACGCGTTTTCGCCGTTTCATGGAACGCCTGTCGTTCGCGCGCCACTCCCTGCGGCACCTCGTGGACGCCGGCTACGACGCGGTCATCGTCAACAAGCCCTTCGACTTCCCCATTCTGTGGCGGGCGCGGCACAAGGGCCTGCGCGCCCAGACCGTGTTCCGCTCCGGCGGGCGCGATTTTTTCGCCGGCGACCGCTGGTTCGCCGGCGCCATCGACCACTGGCTGTCCACCAGCCGCTACAACGCCGTCCAGGTGGCAGCGCGCTATCGACGTCACGTGGACGTGATCCACAACGGCGTGGACGTGGACGATTTCCGCCTCATG
>DATNCF010000701.1:0-4489 GCA_035571675.1 Burkholderiales bacterium
CGCGCATGACTCGGTGGCCGTCGCTGACGCAGCCGAGCGCCGCTGGGCCATCATCGTCATGCTGATCATCGCGATGCTGGTGGCGACGATGGTGTTCACAGGGCTGCACTGGGCATCGATGCCGCCCTCGCGCGTCGAGACCATCGACCCGCGCAAGCTGCACATCTCGGGCGAGTTCGTCGAGAACAACCTGGGCACGACCCTGGATGCGGACGGGAAAGTCATCGTACGCCTCATTGCGCAGCAATATTCCTTCGAGCCGCAATGCCTCGTGGTGCCGGCCGGCATGCCGGTCACCTTCCGTGCTACCAGCACCGATGTCATCCACGGCTTCGTCGTCGACAAGACCAACGCGAACGTGATGCTGATCCCCGGCTTCATCGCCACCTTCACCACCCGATTCGACAAGGCCGGCGAGCGCCTGATGCCGTGCCATGAGTATTGCGGAACGGGGCACGGGGCAATGTGGGGGCGCGTTCAGGTGGTGCCGGCTGAAGTATTTCTGGCCAAAGCAAAGAGCGGGGAGAGGATGAGCTGTGTTCCTCGCTAAACGACTCGTACTCGCGCATTTCTGGGTGGCCTTCGTGGCCTTCGTGGCCGCCCTGGTGCTCGGCGAGTGGCAGATGTTCGTGCGCAGCCCGCTTAGCGCGTGGGTAGGCGACCCGGAGCACTACTACCGCTCGGTCACCGGCCACGGCACGGTGATGGGCTACGTCTTTCCGACACTGGTGGCGATGGGCTTCGGTTATGCGATCACCGAGCTTGCCTTGAAGCGCCCTCTGCTCGGCTTGCGCTGGGCATGGATCGGCTTCTGGCTCGTCATCATCGGGACGGTAATGGCCGCAGTGCCGATCGCGGTCGGCCGGGCCTCGGTGCTGTACACCTTCTACCCGCCGATGATTGGCAGCGTCTTCTACTATCTGGGCGTCGTGCTGGTGGTGGTCGGCTCGTGGGTATGGGTGGCGCTGATGGCTATCAACCTCCGGGCCTGGAAGAGGGACAATGCCGGCAAGGCCGTGCCGCTGGCAATGTTCGGCAATGTGGCCGGCGCGTATCTGTGGGCCTGGACCTCCGTGGGCGCGGCCATCGAGATCATCTTCCTGATCCTGCCGGTTGCGCTCGGCTTCAAAAACACTATCGATGCCGGGCTGGCGCGCGTGTTCTTCTCGTGGACCTTGCACGCCATAGTCTACTTCTGGCTCATGCCAAGCTACATCGCGTTTTACACGATCGTGCCGCGCGCCATCGGCGGACGGCTCTACAGCGACACGATGGGGCGGGTGGCCTTCATCCTCTTCCTGGTATTCTCGATGCCCATCGGCATCCACCACCTGTTCGCGGACCCCCAAGTGGGCGCAGGCTTCAAGTTTCTCCACGCTGCGTTCACCGCGATGGTGGCGGTACCCACCTTCCTGACCGTCTTCACCATCGTCGCCTCAGTCGAGATCGCGGCGCGGCTGCGTGGCGGCAAGGGCATCTTCGGTTGGGTCAAGGCGCTGCCGTGGGGTAATCCGATGATGCTGGCCGTCACCTTCTCTTTTATCATGCTGGGCTTCGGAGGGGCGGGCGGCATCATCAACATGAGCTTCCAGCTCAACGAGACGATCCACAACACGCAGTGGGTGACGGGCCATTTCCATCTCATCTTTGCGGGCGCCATCGTCATCATGTATTTCATGCTGGCCTACGACCTGTGGCCGCAGCTCACCGGCTGCAAGCCGCTGCCAGCGGGGCTCGTCAAGGCACAACTGTGGCTGTGGTTCGTCGGCATGATGGTCATGACGTTGCCGTGGCACTGGGTCGGGTTGCTTGGCATGCCGCGACGCATGGCGTACTTCGATTTCTCCAACCCTGCGCTGGACGGCCAGGGGTGGACGCTGATTGCGGGTTCCATCGGCGGGCTGATGCTGGTGCTGTCCGGCCTGCTCTTCGTCTTCATCCTCGCGCGGGCGCGAAGGACCGACGCGCAACCGGCGCCCTTCACCTTCAGCATCCCGGTCCACATGCCGGCAACGACGCCGGTCGCCCTGAACGGCTTTAGCCTCTGGCTCGCATTGATGATTGCGCTTACGCTCGTGAACTACGGCTTTCCGATCGCGCAGCTCGCCGTACTGAAAGAGACTTCGGTGCCTGCCATTCCCATCGGGGGACGATGATGCAGGAACCCGCTCTGTACGCGTGGGGCAACCGCTGGTTTCGCTGGAGCGTCTTCGGCTTGGGCGGGCTGACGGTGGCCGCCCTGCTCGTCGGCTTTGTCTGGCTGCCGTCGGTGCAAGGCGACTTCACGGCGAAGGGCATGTGGGACAGTATCTGCCGGGCGGCGGGCGTGCCCAGCGAATGGAGTTCCACCGGTAATTGGCCGAAGTCGAGCAAAGGCACGACCAATGTCGTGCTGACGAGCGAGATGACACGCTCGGGCGCCGGCGACGCTGTCGGCCGCGGCGCGACCATCGCGGTCCAGCAGTGCAGCATGTGCCACGGCGCGCAAGGCATGAGCGATGGTAATTCGCCGAACCTGGCAGGGCAGTATCCCGAGGTCGTCATCAAGCAGCTTTATGACTACAAGCGCGGAGATCGTGCGAGCGCGTTCATGCAAACGATTGCCAAGACGCTGACGGATCGCGAGATCCAGGACGTCGCGGCCTATTACGACTCGCTGCCCAAAGCGCGCGCGGCGCCGGTGCAAGCGGATGAACCCGGTGCGCCCGCGCTCGTCCGGGTGGGCGACCCGCTGCGAAACATCGTTCCCTGCGTGGCCTGCCATGGCGGCATCGATCACAAGATCGGCGCGCCGTGGCTGGAAGGAATGCCCAAGGAATATCTGCTAAGCCAGATGAAGGCCTTCGCGTCGGGTGAGAGGCGCAATGACAGCTACGGGCAGATGCGCAACATGGTGCGTCTGCTCACCCCGCAGGAGCTCGAGAGCGTCGCGGAATTCTATGCGCGGCGGGAGCCGGCGATCGCCTCTCGTTGATGGTGGACGCAAGCGTCCTGCGCCGCCTGGCAAAAGCACAAAATGTAGACAGGTAAAACCACGCGCTGCAACTCGCCATCCGTGCGTGTCCTATTTCTTCTCCGAGGGCCGCGTCGCTTCCTTGCGCACCGTTGGCCGGGGCGTGCATGCAAATTTCACATTCGAGATAGCAGTCATCGGTATCGTCCGATTTTTGCCTGTCGCTTGTTAGTAAAGTTCGAGGGAAAGCGGACGTTGCCCGTCAGATCGAGTCGCGTATACCGTGCGCCACGCCTGACTCGATGGTGCCTCCGCGTTCAGTGCTATATTCGAGCGGCCATTTCTCAAGGAGGAACAAAAATGAAAGCCGCTCTCGTACTTGCTGTATTGGCGCTCTTGTTGAGCGCATGTGACAAGAAAGAAGCTCCGCCCCCCGTCGCGCCTCCGGTGCCGAAAGTCCAGTCATCCGCGCCGGTCCCGTCGACCACGATGAGCAACGACGACAAGGCCAAAGCCGCGGAAGCGGCGCGGGCAGCGGCGAAAGCGGCGGGCGGCGGCAAAGAGTAATTCGCAAGCCAGATCGTGGGTAGAAGAAGCGCCCGTCCTTCCCTTGTAACAGGAGCGCCTGAACGTCCCCTCCCTTGCGAAGCGGGGGGAGGAGTAGGGTGGGAGCAAGCGATGTAAATCTCCGGGTGGCGCGCTTAACCTGCCGACTGAGCTACACTGCTTCCGTCGCCAGTCAGGGGAGGAGCACCATGACCTATCGCGCGCCATCGCTGTGCCGCTGCGCACTCGTCGCACTGTTCGCTGGCATCGCCGCACCCGCTCCGGCGCAAAATTATCCCGCGAAGTCTATCCGCTTCATCGTTGCTTATGCACCAGGCGGCGGCACCGACGTCACCGCGCGTCCGATCGCCGCCAAGCTCTCCGAGCGCTACGGCCAGTCGGTCTTCGTTGACAACCGTGCCGGCGGCAATGGGATGATAGGCGCCGATCTGGTCGCGAAGAGCGCGCCCGACGGCTACACCGTGCTGGTAAGCGCGTCGAGCGAGATGTCGATGAACGTCGCGCTCTTCAGCAAGATGCCGTACGATCCAGTAAAGAATTTTGCGCCCGTCACGCTCGTCTCGGTGAGCCCGCCGCTCCTGCTCGTGCATCCGTCGGTGCCGGTAAAGAGCGTCAAGGAGCTGATCGCGCTGGCTAAAGCGCAGCCCGGCAAACTCGCCTATGCGTCGGTCGGTATCGGCTCGCCGCAGCACTTCGCGGGCGAACTCCTGAACCTCGAAGCGAAGATCAAGATGAACCACGTCCCGTACAAGGGTGCCGCCCCGGCGTTGATCGATCTCGTGGGCGGGCACGTGCCGGTGGGCATGATCGCGGTCGTGGTGGCGATCCCACACATCAAGACGGGCCGGTTGCGTCCGCTGGCGGTGACCGCGCTCAAGCGCTCGCCGTCGCTGCCCGAGGTTCCGGCGATCTCGGAAACGCTACCCGGCTTCGACATCGGTCAGTGGTTCGCGGTGTGGGTGCCGGCCG
>DATNCF010000702.1:0-3384 GCA_035571675.1 Burkholderiales bacterium
CCATCCATCAGCGTGCGTCCATCAGAACGGAATGTCGTCGTCCATGTCGTCGAAATTGCCCGCCGGCTTGCGCGCGGCGGCGGCCTTGCCGCCTCCGCCACCCCCGCCCCCGCCGCCCATGGACTCGCGGGCCGGCGGCGCGTCGCGCATGGAATCACCCATGCCCGACCCGGCCCGGCTGCCCAGCATCTGCATCCTGTCGGCCACGATTTCGGTGGTATAGCGCTCCTGGCCTTCCTTGTCGGTCCACTTGCGGGTGCGCAGAGCGCCTTCCACGTATACCTGCGAGCCCTTTTTCAGGTATTCGCCGGCGATTTCCGCCAGGCGGTTGAAGAACACCACGCGGTGCCACTCGGTGCGCTCCTGCTTCTCGCCGCTGGCCTTGTCCTTCCAGGTGTCGGTGGTGGCGATGGACACGTTGGTGATAGCGCCCCCGTCGGTGTTGTAGCGCGTTTCCGGGTCTCGGCCCAGGTTGCCGACGATGATCACTTTGTTGACCGATGCCATTTATGCACTCCCTCCAATGATGTCCAGGACCGCCTGCTCATCCCACTGCTCGGCATACACCTGCAGGATGGCGATGCCCTGGACGGGGTCGAAACTCACGTCGCGCACGCCGCGCAGGCGCACCAGTTTTTCGCGCAAATCGTGGTGATTGTGCACCGAACTCACGCGCAGCGTACGCCTTTCCAACTGGCCCGGCGCCCTCATTCCGCGCGCGCACAACAGCCATAACGCGACAGCGGCGATTCCGAATACAAACACCGCCACGTTTCCAAGGTGCTGGGCCAGCCAGCCGCCCACCACGCCCCCCGCCGCCAATCCCAGCGCCTGCGTGGTGTTGTATACGCCGATGGCCGTGCCGCGCGCCGCGACCGGGGCAATGCGCGTCACCAGCGACGGCAGAGTGGCCTCCAGAATGTTGAAGGCAAAGAAAAATACCGTCAGCAGCACCGTGGCGGGCAGCACCAGGGCGGAAAGGCGGGTGGATACCCAGCCGGCAAAGCCGATCTGCACCAGCAGCATGACGCCGATGGCCGCCAGGAACATCTCGCGGATGCGGCCGCGCTTTTCGGCCGCCATGATGGGCGGCATCATGAGCACAAAGGAAATCAGCACCGCCGGCAGGTACACCTTCCAGTGCGACTGCACGTCCAGTCCGGCGCTGTGCACCAGCGTCAGGGGAATGACCACGAATATGGCCACCTGCACCATGTGCAGCACGAAGATTCCCACGTTGAGGCGCAGCAGTTCGGTGTTGGCGAGCACGCCGCGCAGCGAAGCGGCCTCGACCCGGCGCTCGTCTCCACCCAGCGCGCCGCCCCGAGCCTCCGCGGGCGGCGATGGCACCACGTACAGCGCCACCGCGATGGCGGCGATGGCCAAGCCACCAATCAGTTCGAACATGCCGTCCATGCCGATGCCCCGGTATAGGGCCGGCGCAGCCACCAGCGACAGCGCGAATGTGAGCCCAATAGACGCGCCGATCATGGCCATGATCTTGGTGCGGTGTTCGTCGCGGGTGAGGTCGGCGGCCAGGGCCATCACCGCGGCCGATATGGCGCCGGCGCCCTGCAGGCAACGCCCGATGATGGTCACCCAGATGTCGTTCGCGCCGGCCGCCACAAAGCTGCCCACGGCGAACAGCGCCAGCCCGAACACGATCACGGGCTTGCGGCCCCAGCGGTCCGAGGCCATGCCGAAGGGAATTTGCAGTATGCCCTGGGTAAGGCCGTAAATACCCATGGCCGCTCCCACCAGGGTCTTGTTGTCGCCGCCCACCATATGGGAAGCGGCGTGCACGGCGAACACCGGCAGGATGAGGAATAACCCCAACATGCGCAAGGCGAACAGGGAGGCAAGCGACAGGCCGGCGCGCCATTCCAGTGCGCTCATGGACGAGGAGCCCGGAGGGCGCGCCCCGCGCGGCGGAAGAGACATGATTCGGGTGGCGTACTGCAAGGGAAGTTGCGTATATTAGCAGGTTTGATTGTCCGGCCCTCCTCCTGAATGGACCTGATCCGCATCCGCGGCGCACGCACGCACAATCTCAAGAACCTCAGCCTCGACCTGCCCCGCCAGCGCCTCATCGTCATCACCGGGCTGTCGGGCTCGGGCAAGAGTTCGCTCGCCTTCGACACCCTGTACGCCGAGGGCCAGCGCCGCTACGTGGAGTCGCTGTCCGCCTACGCGCGGCAATTCCTGCAGCTCATGGAAAAGCCCGATGTGGACCTCATCGAAGGCCTGTCGCCGGCCATCGCCATCGAGCAGAAGGCCACCAGCCACAACCCGCGCTCCACCGTGGGCACGGTGACCGAGATCCACGACTACCTGCGCCTCTTGTACGCGCGCGTAGGCACGCCCTACTGCCCCGACCACCACCTGCCGCTCGCGGCCCAGTCGGTGTCGCAGATGGTGGACCACATGCTGGCGCTACCCGAGGATTCACGCCTCTTGATCCTCGCCCCGGTGGTGGCCGGGCGCAAGGGCGAGCAGGCCGACCTGTTCGACGACCTCAAGGCGCAGGGCTTCGTGCGCGTGCGCATCGACGGCAAGGTGCACGAGATCGACTCCCTGCCCAAGCTGGCCAAGAACGCCAAGCACAGCATCGACGTGGTGGTGGACCGGCTGAAAGTGCGCGCCGACGCCAAGCAGCGCATGGCCGAATCCTTCGAGACGGCGCTGCGCCACGCCGACGGCCGCGCCGTGGCGGTGGAACTGGACTCCGGCCGTGAACACCAGTTCTCCTCGCGCTTCGCCTGTCCGGTGTGCAGCCGCTCGGTTCCGGAAATGGAGCCGCGCCTGTTCTCGTTCAACAACCCCATGGGCGCCTGCCCCGAGTGCGACGGCCTGGGCTCCATCACCTTCTTCGATCCGCGCCGCGTGGTGGCCCATCCCGGCCTGTCGCTGGCGAGCGGCGCCATCCGCGGGTGGGACCGGCGCAACCAGTTTTATTTCCAGATGCTGACCAGCCTGGGCACGCACTTCAGGTTCGACGTGGACAAGCCGTTCGAGAAGCTGCCCGAGAACATCCAGAACATTGTGCTCAACGGCACCAAGGAAAAAATCCCGTTCTCCTACCTGAACGAGCGCGGCCGCACCACCATCAAGGAACATGCCTTCGAGGGCATCATTCCCAACCTGCAGCGCCGCTACAAGGAAACCGACTCGGTGGTGGTGCGCGAGGAACTGGCCAAGTACCTGAACGACAAGCCCTGCCCGGCCTGCAACGGCACGCGCCTGCGCGCCGAGGCACGGCACGTGCGCATAGGCCCGGACCCGGATCCTTCCTCGTCTACTGCCGGCGCCGCGGACACCGAGCACGGCCGCGCCATCTACGAACTGTCGGCGCTGCTGCTCAAGGAGAGCCTGGACTTTTTCAGC
>DATNCF010000703.1:0-2376 GCA_035571675.1 Burkholderiales bacterium
ATAACGCTGCAACCATGAGAGCGGTGGGTTTCACACTGGTTGAATTACTGGTTGTGGTCGCTGTCATCGCAATTCTGGCGGGGCTCCTGTTGCCGGCGCTGGCCAAGTCCAAGACCAAAGCCCAAGGTATCGCCTGCCTGAGCAACCTGCGGCAGTTACAGCTCGCCTGGGTGCTCTACAGCGCCGACTACCAGGAAGTTCTGGTGCCGTATCCGACCTGGGTCAGCGGCTGGCTGGACTTCAACGGCGGCAATCCTGACAACACGAATTTACTGCGGTTGCTGGATCCGAAGTTCGCCAAGCTGGCGCCCTATACCGGCACTCCGGGCGTCTATAAATGCCCGGCAGACCGCAGCGCGGTGAGGATCGGTGGCAAGCGTTACGCACGTGTACGGAGCGTGGCGATGAATGTCGCCCTTGGCGATGATGGGTTGCCTGCCGGCACATATCGCTCCTGGCTTGGGCAACCGCCTTACCGGCGCTTCTTTCGCCAAACCGATCTTGTGGACCCGGGGCCAAGCACTTTGTGGGTGCTCGTCGACGAACACCCCGACAGCATCAACAACAGCGACATGGCGGTGAAATGTGACGCGACCGGCCCGCAGGCCCAGTTCATCGACTACCCGGCCAGTTACCACAACGGCGCCTGCGGCTTTTCCTTTGCCGACAGCCACGCGGAGATTAAGCGTTGGCTGGATCCGCGCACCAAGCCTCCGGCCACTTACACCGGTACGATCAATGGTCGAGCCTCGCCGAACAACCCTGACATCGCCTGGATGCAAGCGCGGACTTCGTCAAAAGCAACGAACTGATCAGACGTTGATTTCTATTCCGACTGGACAATGGTCGGAGCCTTGCACGTCGGCTTGAATGAAGGCTCGTTTGAGGCGCGGGCGCAGCGAGGCGCTGATGAGGAAGTAGTCGATGCGCCAGCCCACATTTCTCGACCGGACACCGGGCATCGAACTCCACCAGGTGTAATGCCCGCCATCGGTCTCGAACTCGCGGAAAGTATCGAGGAAACCCGCTTTCACGAATGCGGTGAAACCGGCCCGTTCCTCGGGCGTGAAGCCGTGGTTTTTGACATTGGCCTTGGGGTTGTTCAGGTCGAGTTCCGTGTGAGCCACATTGAAGTCGCCGCAAAAGATGACGGGCTTTTTCCTCTCAAGTTTCTTTAGGTAGCGGAGAAAATCGCGGTCCCATTGCTGCCGGTAGGGGAGCCGCGAGAGTTCGCGCTTCGAGTTGGGGACATAAACATTCACCAGGATGAAGTCGGAGTACTCGGCGGTCAGCACGCGACCTTCTTTGTCGTGCTCGGCAATGCCGGTGCCGTTCGTCACCTTCAGCGGGCGGGTCTTCGTGAACAGGGCAGTTCCCGAGTACCCCTTCTTCTGCGCGGTATTCCAGTAAGTCGTGTAGGCGGCCGGCCAGAGCTGCTCGACGTCGTCGGGACCGGCCTTGGTTTCCTGCAAGCAGAGCATCTGGGGCTTCTCGGCATCGAGGTATTCAAGGAAATTCTTCCGCAGCGCGGCGCGCAAGCCGTTGACGTTCCATGAAATCAATTTCACGGCGCAAGAGTAGCAGCAACTCCACGGCAAACCAACTTTCCCTCAGGGTTTCCAGGAAAGCTGGATTCCAGTCGCCGGCTCCGCTATTCAAACGGCGTGTCAAAGCTGGCCAACAAGGTGCTCGTCATCGTGGGTGGAACGACGGGACTCGGGTTTTCCGCGGCACAGGCCTTCGTCGATGCCGGCGCAAAAGTTGTCGTGGTCGGGCGCAACAACGACAATGCGAAGGCCGCGCGAAAGGCGCTCGGCAAATCGGCTTTGGCGTTGGTTGGCGATGCGGCCGCGCCGAAGACGGCGGTGAAGGCGATCCACACGGCGTGGAAGGCGTTTGGAGGCTTTCATGGACTCTATCATGTCGCCGGGGGCAGCGGGCGCAAGCGAGGGGACGGGCGACTCCACGAGGTCACTGATGAAGGCTGGGAATTCACGCTCAAACTGAACCTGACTTCATTGTTTTACTCGAACCGGGCGGCGGCCCGGCAGTTCCTCAAACAAGATACCGGCGGCAGCATTTTGAACATGAGTTCCGTGCTCGGCTTCTCGCCGTCGCCTCGTTATTTTGCGACGCACGCTTACGCAACGACGAAAGCCGGCATTATAGGGCTGACGAAATCGGCGGCCGCTTGTTATGCGAAGCAGAACATTCGCTTCAATGTCATTGCGCCGGCGCTGGTGGCCACGCCAATGTCCAGGCGCGCACAGAGGAACGAAGCCATTTTGAATTTTATCGCCACCAAACAACCGCTCGACGGCGGACGGATCGGCCGGCCCGGCGATTTGGATGCGGCGGCGGTCTATTTCATGTCCG
>DATNCF010000704.1:0-3837 GCA_035571675.1 Burkholderiales bacterium
ATCGTAGACGTAACAGAAATCCTGCAAATAGGCGCCACGATGCGTATCGAGAATGATCCCTGGTGACGATCGTTCACGCCCCACGTCATTGAGACAAGCAATATACTGTTTTTTCTCGGAAACCCAACAAACGGCACCGAGTAGCGGCCCGGAGTAGGTATTCTCAACGTCGTTGTTAATATGCTGCAACTGGTTGCGAATCTCCTTTAAATCGCCCATCGCAGTATCCAGCGACCGAAATTCGGCACTTTTTTGGTTTAGTTTTGGAATTCCACTCGCGATTTTCTCATAGCGCACCAAATGATCGACCAGCGCAAAAACGTAGTTGTACACTCCCAGCACATTGCCCAAATTCTGAGTACCACCGCTTAGCGATGCCTCGAAGCGTCCGCGGACTTCGTCCGTTGTATCGATAAGGTGGCGCAGCAGCAAATACTGCCTCTGAAGCAATATGGCAACCTGAGCAAGTCGTGAGTCAATCTTATCCATTCGCCCGAAATCATCATCATTTAATCATTCCTCCTAATCAGGCGGAATGCGCGCGCTGTGGCTCTCTAAAATAAGAGAGCTACAGCGAATAACACAAAATGTGATCTTTTAAATTGGCTTGAACATGGGCATGGGCGGCGTGGGCGTGCTGCCGTCGCCCGTGGGCTTGAACACCACCGTCACTTTCTGCCCGATCTTGATGGCATCCAGGTCGCAGTCCACGATGTTGGTCATCATGGTGGGGCCCTCGTCCAGGGTCACGTAGGCAATGGCATACGGCGTGGGCGAGCCTTTGCGGAGCACGCTGTAGGTGTACACCGTGCCGGTGCCCTTGGCCACGGTCCACTCGGTCTTGTCGCTGAAGCAGAACGGGCACAGGCTGCGCGGATAGTGGTGGTATTCGCCGCAGGCGTTGCACTTCTTCACCAGCAACTGGCCCTTGGCGGCCGCTTCCCAGTAGGGCTTGTTCTCGGGATAAACCGCGGGCGGCGTGATCTTGCGGTCCTGGTATGGGGTGGCCATGTCTATTCCCTTTCCATGATGAGCGTGGCGCTGCCGTGCCGGGTGCCGAGCGACCCGCCGGTGCCGTGCGCGAGCGCAATGTCGCAGTTCTTGACCTGAACCTTGGGGTGGGCCTCGCCGCGGAGCTGGCGCACCGCCTCGATGACCTTGGTGATGCCGCCGCGGTTGGCCGGGTGGTTGTTGCACAGGCCGCCGCCGTCCGTGTTGAAAGGCAGCTTGCCCACGCCCGAGATCAGGTTGCCGTCGGACACGAACCGGCCGCCCTCGCCCTTCTTGCAGAAGCCCAGGTCCTCGAGCTGGATCACGACGGTGATGGTGAAGCTGTCGTAGATGGACACGTACTTGATGTCCGAGTGCTTCACGCCGGCTTCGGCGAAGGCGCGCGGGCCGGACCATATGGCGCCGGTGGTGGTGAGGTCGAGGTCCTTGCCCCCGTGCTGGCCCTTGGGCGACTCGCCGGCGCCAAGGATTTTCACCAGCGGACGTTTCAGGCTCTTCGCGATTTCAGGCTTCACCACCAACAGCGCGCCGCCGCCGTCGCTGACCACACAGCAGTCCATGCGGTGCAGGGGATCGGCGATCACGGGCGACGCCAGGACGTCCTCGACGGTGACCACTTCGCGCAGCATGGCATTGGGGTTGTGCTGGGCATGCTGCGAGGCCGCCACCTTGACCCAGGCGAGTTGCCGGGAGGTGGTGCCGTACAGGTGCATGTGGCGCATGGCGGCCATGGCGTACATGTTCACCGTCACCGGACCGTAGGGCGCCTCGAACGGCACCTCGGGAATGTTGGCCGCGAACGTGCGCGGCGCCGCGCCCGAGTGGCCTTCGGAACGCGGCCGGCCGGCCAGGGTGATGAGCGCCACGTCGCACTTGCCGGCCGCGATGGCCTCGGCGGCGTGCGCCACGTGCACGATGTAGGAGGAGCCGCCGGTCTCGGTGGAGTCCATGTGGCGCGGCTTGAGGCCCATGTAATCGATCAGGGCCACCCCGCCCATGCCGGGCGCATCGCCGGCGCAGAAATAGCCGTCCACGTCCTTGTGCGACAGGCCGGCGTCTTCCAGCGCGCCCTTGGCGGCCTCGGCGTGCAACAGCGCCACCGACTTGTCCTCGGCCTTGCGCGTGGGATGCTCGAACGCCCCCGCAATATAAGCCTTTCCCTTAATACTCATTAACGACTTTCTCCCAGGAAATAATGGTCTTTGATCGGTGAATTGATTTTAGCAGGGGAGTTGATTTTCACTTTCCCACGAAGCTCCCGGCTCCCGCCGGGAGGATGGCCGCGGTTTTGACGTTTCCGCTCCATGAAATGGAGCGCCTCCTTACCAGCCTAGATTGCCCTTCTTCGCAGGCACGGCCGGCTCGCCAAGCACGTTTGCCGTCCAGCCCGCTTGCGTGCGGACGAACTCGACTGGCGCTGCGTTTTGAATCATGGGCTGGGTCAGTTCGACGCCCAGGCAGTAGGTCAGCACGTAGAGGTTTCCGCCGTGGGCCACCATGAGGGTGTCGCCTTTGCCCTTGGTTTTTTCTCCGAGGATGGTTTTATAAGCTTCCAAGGTCCTCCTGACAAACTCCCCTACCCGTTCCCCATTGGGCGGATCGTTGCTCCAGTCCAGGTTCGCTGATGAGGTGCCGATCAGGTCGCCAAACCACCGCTCGCGCAGGCCGGAATGGGGCTGCGGCTCGATGTCCAGCTTGCGGCCGACAATGGCCGCGGTCTCCCAGGCGCGCTGCATGTTGCTGGCAACAATGCGCCCTACGGCCGCGCGCTCCAGCAGGGTCGCTGCAAACGCCGCCTGGCTGCGCCCGCTGTCGTTCAGGGTAATTTCCGCTGATTGATAAATCCTGTTTGCGTTGCCTTCCGTTTGGCCATGGCGGAGGAACAGAAAACGCTCCACGCCGGGATCAATGGCACACATCTCCGGGCAGTCGCGCAGGGCGTGCAGGCCATGCGAGGCGACGCGCTCGGCCCACGCCACCTCGGGTGTCTCAACCGCCTCCGGCACCTGGCGTGCATCCATTCTCACGCTACCGGGTATTTGCCCAGTTCCATGCGAGCGATCTGGTCGCGGTGCACCTCGTCCGGCCCGTCGGCGAAGCGCAACGCGCGGGCGCGCGCGTAGGAATAGGCCAGGCCGAAGTCCTCGCTCACCCCGCCGCCGCCGTGCGCCTGGATGGCCCAGTCGATGACCTGGCAGGCCATGTTGGTGGCAGCCACCTTGATCATGGCGATGTCGAGCTTGGCCACCTTGTTGCCCACCGTGTCCATGCGGTGCGCCGCATACAGGGTGAGCAGGCGGTTCTGGTTGATGAGGATGCGGGCGTTGGCGATGCGCTCCATGGTCACGCCCTGCTGCGACACCAGCTTGCCGAAGGCCTTGCGGCTGGAGGCGCGCTTGCACATCTTTTCCAGGGCCTCTTCGGCCTGGCCGATGAGGCGCATGCAGTGGTGAATGCGTCCCGGCCCGAGGCGCCCCTGCGCGATCTCGAAGCCACGGCCTTCGCCCAGCAGGATGTTGCTTTTAGGCACGCGCACGTTGTCGTACAACACCTGGGCGTGGCCGTGCGGCGCGTCGTCGTAGCCGAACACGGGCAATAGCTTTTCAACCGTGATGCCCGGACTGTCGAGCGGCACCAGGATCTGCGATTGCTGCTGGTGGCGCGGCGCGCTCAGGTCGGTCTTGCCCATCACGATGGCGATCTTGCAGCGGGGGTCGCCGACGCCGGACGACCACCATTTACGGCCATTGATGACATAGTGGTCGCCGTCGCGCTCGATGCGGGTTTCAATGTTGGTGGCGTCGGAGGACGCAACGGCAGGCTCGG
>DATNCF010000705.1:0-7187 GCA_035571675.1 Burkholderiales bacterium
TGTCGAGCAGGGTCTGGCCGCAGACCACGGGGATCTGCGCGGCGAGCAGGCGGCCGCGCGGCTGGTCGGCGCGCACCGGCCCCCGCTCGGGATCATAGCAATACGGAGCGGCCGGATCGATGGCCGCGTCACCGTTCCATCCCTCCCCCGTCCCTGCTCCCTGGCCCGCGGTGGCGCCCAAGGTCAGCGCGTAGCCCAGTTCAGCCAGCAGCGCCTTCTCGAAGGCGCGCAGCACGGGCGCGGGCGGTTCCTTGCGCGCCAGCGCGGCCAGCGCCGCCTGGTAGTGGCCGAACAGCTTTTCGTGCGCGTCCTCGCGCGGCAAGAGCCGCATCAGCAGCTCGTTCAGGTAATAGCCGCACAACAGCGCCTCGCCGCGCAAAAAAGCCTGGCCGCCCAGCCATTCCGCGCGCGACAGCGTGCGCACCTCGCCCTTGCCGAACCAGGCGAGCGACAGGGGATGGAACGCCAGCAGGACGCCGCGCAGCGCCGAGCGTGGCCGGCGCGCGCCGCGCGCCACCAGGGCAATGCGGCCGTGCGGCCGCGTGAAGGCCTCCACGAGCAGGCTGGTCTCGCGGTAGGGCTGGGCGTGCAGCACGTAGGCCGATTCCGCGCTGGCGGGAAGGCGATCGCTCATTGGATGCGCCGGCCGCTCATTTTTCGCCGTAGCCCAGGCGCTTGAGCGCGGTCTCGTTGTCGGTCCAGCCGCTGCGCACCTTGACCCACACTTCCAGGTGGACCTTGCCGCCGAACAGCTTCTCCATGTCCAGGCGCGCCGCCGTGGCGATGCGCTTCAACTGCTCGCCCTTGGCGCCGATGACAATGGCCTTGTGGCCCTGGCGGTCCACCACGATGGAGGCGTGGATGCGGCGCAGCTTGGGCGTGGCCTCGAACTTGTCGATGTCCACCCCGACGCCGTAGGGCACCTCGTCGCCCAGCGAACGGAAGATCTTTTCGCGCAGCAGCTCGGCGGCCAGGAAGCGCTCGCTGCGGTCGGTGAACTCGTCCTCGGAATAAATGGCCGGCTGTTCGGGAAGGTGCGGGCGCAGCGCCCGCAGCAGTTCGGCCAGGCCCTTGCCGCGGCGGGCGCTCACCGGCACCACCTCGACGAAGGTCCTGCGTTTCGCGGTGTCGGCGAGAAACGGCAGCAGGGCATCGCGCTCGATGCGGTCGGTCTTGTTCACCACCAGGATCACGGGCATGTCCGCCGGCAGCAGCTTCAGAAGCGCGGCGTCCTCGGCGTCGAAGCGTCCCGCCTCCACCACGAACAACGCCACGTCGGCTTCGGCCAGCGCGCCGCTCACGTCGCGGTTCATGAGCCGGTTGAGCGCGCTCTTGTGCCGGGTCTGGAAGCCGGGGGTGTCCACGAATATGTACTGGGCGTCGGGCCGCGTCAGCACGCCGCGGATGCGGTGGCGCGTGGTCTGCGGCTTGCGCGAGGTGATGGACAGTTTCTGGCCCAACAGTGCATTCAGCAGCGTGGATTTGCCCACGTTGGGCCGTCCGGTCAGGGCCACCGCGCCGCAACGGAACCCTTCCGGCGCTTCAGTGTCCGACCCGCCCATATCCTGCGCCTGGCCTTTGGTCGCGCTCATTTGCGTCTCATTTGCGTCTCATTTGCGTAACTGCTCGAACACGCGCAGCGCGGCATCCTGCTCGGCCGCCCGGCGGCTGGCGCCGGACCCCAGGGCGCGCACGCCCAGTTTCTCCACCGTGCATTCCACCTGGAAACGCTGGCTGTGCGCCGCCCCTTCGGTGGACACCACGGCATACACCGGCAGGGGAACATGGCGCGACTGCATGAGCTCCTGCAGCAGGGTCTTGGGGTCCTTGCCGGGCGATTTCGGGTCCAGGCCGTCCAGCAGCGGCCGGTACAGGCGGGTGATGGCAGCGCGCGCGGCGGCGAACTCACCATCCAGGAAGATGGCGCCGAACACCGCTTCCAGCGCGTCAGCAAGGATGGAGGGCCGGGCATGGCCGCCGCTTTTCAACTCGCCCTCCCCCAGGCGCAGACAGCTGCCCAGTTCCAGCGCTTGGGCGATCTGGTGCAGGGACTCCTGGCGCACCAGGTTGGCGCGCAGGCGCGACAGGTCGCCTTCCTTGAGGCGCGGATGGCGCCGGTACAGCTCTTCGGCGATGACGCAGTTGAGCACGCTGTCGCCCAGGAACTCCAGCCGCTCGTTATGGCCGTTGCCGTGGCTGCGGTGGGTCACCGCCTGCTGCAGCAGGTCGGGCTTGCGAAACGCGTATCCGACTCTCTCTTGAAGGCTGTCCAGGTTCATTCAGGCGGGCGGCCTCCGCTCAGGGCGAACTGGATCCGGCGAAATCGAAATACAGGCTGACGTTGGCGAACAGCGGCACCTTCTTGGGATAGGCGAAGGAGATGACCACGTCGCTGCCCTCCTTGGAGACCTCCAGGTCGGCGCCGCTCACCACGGTGATGTCGTCGATCTGCGCGCGCTTGTCGAACGACTTGCGGATGTCGCCCACGGTGCCCTTCGCGTCAGGCGAGGAGGCGATCCCGGTCACCGCCTTTTTCACGCTGAAGTACTCGATGTACGCGGGCGCGACCTTGAGGCCCAGCAGGGCCAGGAAAATCACGATCACCGCGCCGATGATGAGGCCCATGAACGACACCCCGCGCTGCCTGCGCAACGGCCGCGCCTGGATCGGCCGCATCTTCATTCCCTGTTTATGCATTTCTTCTCCCCGGAACGTGAAGTCGCTTTCTCATTTGAAGCCGCCGAAACGGGTCGGCTCGCTCATGTTGAACCAGATAAAGAAGGCCTTGCCCACGATGTTCTCGTCCGGAACGAAGCCCCACACCCGGCTGTCGGCGGAGTTGTCGCGGTTGTCGCCCATCATGAAGTAATGTCCCGGCGGCACCGTGCAGGTGACGCCCTTGTCATTGTAGGCGCAATTGTCGCGGAAGGGATAACTCTCCAGGTGAGGTATGGCGCCCGGCTTGTCGTCCTCCACCAGGATGGAGTGCTCGACGTCGCCGGTCTTTTCCCTGAACTGCCTGGAATAGAAAATCCGGTCGCGGTTGAGGTAGTCGGGCATGGGCGTCTGCCTGTACTCGGCGCCGTTCACGAACACGTGCTTGTCGATGACGGCCACCTTGTCGCCGGGGAGGCCGATGACTCGCTTGATGTAGTCCACCGACGGGTCCTCGGGATAGCGGAACACCATGACGTCGCCGCGCTTGGGGCTGCCCACCTCGATGACCTTCTTGTTGATGATGGGCAGGCGGATGCCGTAGGAGAACTTGTTCACCAGGATGAAGTCGCCCACTTCAAGCGTGGGAACCATGGAGCCGGAGGGGATCTTGAACGGCTCCACCAGGAAGGAGCGCAGCAGGAACACCGCCAGGATGACCGGGAAGAAGCTCTTCGGGTATTCCACCCACCACGGCTCGGGCGCGCCGGCCGGGCGGCGCCTGGAGAGCCACAGCGCGTCGGCCGCGGCCACCAGCCCGGTGGCCACCGCCAGCACGAACAGGATGAGCGCGAAGTTCATTTGCCCTCCACCTGCAGGATGGCGAGGAAGGCCTCCTGCGGGATCTCGACGCTTCCGACCTGCTTCATGCGTTTTTTCCCTGCTTTTTGTTTTTCCAGCAGCTTGCGCTTGCGCGTGATGTCGCCGCCGTAGCACTTGGCCAGCACGTTCTTGCGCAGCGCCTTGATGTTCTCGCGCGCGATGATGTGCGCGCCGATGGCCGCCTGCACCGCCACGTCGAACATCTGGCGCGGAATCAGCTCGCGCATGCGCGCCGCCAGCTCGCGGCCGCGGTACGGGGCGTTGGCGCGGTGGACCATGAGCGACAGCGCGTCCACGCGGTCGCCGTTGATGAGGATGTCGAGCTTCACCATGTCGGCGGCCCGGTACTCCAGGAACTCGTAGTCGAGCGAGGCGTAGCCGCGCGAGGCC
Source organism: Burkholderiales bacterium (assembly GCA_035571675.1). GTDB lineage: Bacteria > Pseudomonadota > Gammaproteobacteria > Burkholderiales > SG8-39 > CAIYPG01. The sequence continues at coordinate 3,928 of DATNCF010000705.1, forward strand.
GACTTCAGCTTGTCGAAGAAGTCCATCACCACCTCGTTGAGGGGCATCTCGTAGGTCAGCATGACCTGGCGGCCGTGGTACTGCATGTTCTTCTGCACGCCGCGCTTGCCCGTGCACAGGGTGATGACGGCGCCAACGTATTCCTGCGGCAGGAAGATGGTGGCGGTGATGATGGGCTCGCGGATCTCCTCCACGCTCGAGGGCTCGGGCATGCGCGCCGGGTTCTCCACCTTCAGCACCGTGCCGTCGCGCAGCAGCACCTCGTACACCACGGTGGGCGCGGTGGTGATGAGCGACATGTCGTACTCGCGCTCCAGGCGCTCCTGCACGATGTCCATGTGCAGCAGGCCGAGGAAGCCGCAGCGGAAGCCGAAGCCCAGCGCCTGCGAGGTTTCCGGCTCGAACTGCAGCGCCGCATCGTTGAGCTTGAGCTTGGTGAGCGCTTCGCGCAGGGCCTCGTACTGGTTGGATTCCACCGGGTACAGCCCGGCGAACACCTGCGGCTTGATTTCCTTGAAGCCCGGCAGCGGCTCGGGCGCGGGCCGGTCTGAATGGGTGAGCGTGTCGCCGACACGCGCGTCGGCGAGGTCCTTGATGCCGGAGATGACGAAACCCACTTCGCCGGCCGACAGCGACTCGCGCGACAGCGACTTGGGCGTGAATACACCCACCTGCTCGCAGACGTGCAGGGCCCCGGTGGACATCAACAGCAGCTTGTCGCGCGGGGCGAGCCGGCCGTCCACCATGCGCACCAGCATGACCACGCCGACGTAGTTGTCGAACCAGGAGTCAATCACCAGCGCCTTCAGCGGCGCGTCGGGATCGCCCCGGGGCGCGGGGATGCGGCTCACCACGGCCTCCAGTATTTCGTCGATGCCCTCACCGGTCTTGGCGCTGGCGCGGATGGCGTCCTTGGCCGGGATGCCGATCACGTCCTCGATTTCGCTGATGGCCTGGTCGGGGTCGGCCGAGGGCAGGTCGATCTTGTTCAGCACCGGCACCACTTCCACGCCCTGCTCGATGGCGGTGTAGCAGTTGGCCACGGTCTGCGCCTCCACGCCCTGCGAGGCGTCCACCACCAGCAGCGCGCCCTCGCAGGCGGCGAGCGACCGCGACACCTCATAGGAGAAGTCCACGTGGCCCGGCGTGTCGATCAGGTTGAGGGCGTAGGTCCGGCCGTCGCGCGCCTTGTAGGAGAGCGCCGCCGTCTGGGCCTTGATGGTGATGCCGCGCTCGCGCTCGAGGTCCATGGAATCGAGCACCTGCTCGGACATTTCCCGGTCGGACAGGCCGCCGCAGTACTGGATGAAGCGATCCGCCAGAGTGGACTTGCCGTGGTCGATGTGGGCGATGATGGAGAAGTTGCGGATGTGCTGCACTGTGGCCTTTATGCAAAAGGGTGCACCCTTCTTGTAAACGGCGCACCCTCCATGTAAACCCCGAATTTTACAGGATTTCTACGAGTTTCAGCGGCCCGGGCGGGCCAGTTCGGCACGCAGCGCGGCGACGTCCAGGTGGTAGCGCGCCAGTTCCCGCTCGCCCTCCATCAGCACCGGCACCAGCTCGTTGAAGCGCGCTTCCAGGGCAGGATCGGCATCGACATCGAGCACCTCCAGCTCGAAGGGCTGCTCGGCCTGCAGTCGGCGCAGCGCCGCCTCCATGTCGTGGCAGAGATGGCAATAGGCGCGGCTGTACAGGGTCAGCCGTGCCGGCGCGGGGTTGCCGTCATTTGACATCTTCGATGCGCACCGTGACGAACAGGTTGGTATCGGCGCGCCGCACCTGCAGCGTGAGGGTGGCGCCCTTGTCCAGGCCCGTCAGCAGCTTGTTGAACTGGTCGGCGCTCTTGACCTCGGTGGTCTGGCCCTTGGTGGTCACCGAGGTGATGATGTCGCCGGCGCGCACGTCGCCGCGCGGCTGGCCCCTCACCTCCTCCACCACCACGCCCGAGGCGGAGGGATCGCGCTTCTGGTCGGGGCCCAGGTCGCCCACCACCAGGCCGAGCCGGTTCGGCGTCTTCTCGATCGGTCGCGGCCGGTTGCGCTCGCGCGCGGTGACGCGGTCTTCAGGCAGTTCGGCCACGGTGACGTGCGCTTCCGCACTGGCGCCCTTGCGCCACAATTCCAGCGTGGCCTTGGCGCCCGGCCGCGTGGCGCCCACCAGGCGCTGCAATTCGGTGGAACTGGCCACCGGCTTGCCGTCGAACTTGAGAATGATGTCGCCGGGCTGCACGCCGGCCTTGTCGGCGGGGCCGCCCTTCTCCACCGAGTTGACCAGGGCGCCGGCGGCCTTGGCCAGTCCAAAGGAATCGGCCAGTTCCCGGGTGACTTCCTGGATGACCACGCCGATGCGGCCGCGGCTCACCCGTCCGCTCTGGCGCAACTGGTTCTGCACGTCCATGACCACGTCGATGGGAATGGCGAAGGACAGGCCCATGTAGCCGCCGGTGCGGCTGTAGATCTGCGAGTTGATGCCCACCACCTCGCCGCGCATGTTGAACAGCGGCCCGCCGGAATTGCCCGGGTTGATGGCCACGTCGGTCTGGATGAAGGGCACGAAGTTCTCGGACGGCAGGTTGCGGCCCTTGGCGCTGACGATGCCGGCGGTCACGCTGCTGTCGAAACCGAAGGGCGAGCCGATGGCCAGCACCCATTCTCCCACGCGCAGCCTGGCCGGGTCGCCGACCCGCACAACCGGCAGGTTCGTGGCCTCGATCTTTATCAGCGCCACGTCGGTGCGCCGGTCGGCGCCGATGACCTTGGCCTTGAACTCGCGCTTGTCGGTGAGCCGCACGGTGATTTCGTCGGCATTGTCGACCACGTGCGAGTTGGTGAGGATGTAGCCGTCGGCGCTGATGATGAAGCCCGACCCCAGCGAGCGCGTCTCGAACTCGCGCGGACCAGGAGCGCCGGGGGGCCGCTGGCCGAAACGGCGGAAGAATTCGTAGAAGGGATCGTTCTCGTCGAGCTGGGGCGCCTGCGGGGCGTCGCGCCGCACCGACATCGCGCTCATCAAGATCGACGCGGCGACGTTGCCGGCGGTGCGCTTCGGCGACCCGAACAAGCTCAAGGTGGGCGAATGGGTGGTGGCGATCGGCTCACCCTTCAACTTCGAGAACACCGTGACCGCCGGCATCGTCAGCGCCAAGGGGCGATCGCTGCCGCAGGAAAATTTCGTGCCGTTCATCCAGACCGACGTCGCGATCAATCCGGGAAATTCGGGCGGCCCGCTGTTCAACATGCGCGGCGAGGTCGTCGGGA
>DATNCF010000706.1:0-4682 GCA_035571675.1 Burkholderiales bacterium
CGCAACGCCGGCCTCGGCAGGCGCTGCCTGTCGCTCATCTATGAGGCGCTGCTGTTGTGCGCGGTGCTGTTCCTTGCCGCCTTCCTGTACCTGACCCTGTTCGGCCAGCCGCGCGGCATCGTCGGCTGGACGGGCCTGCGCGCCATGCTGGTTATCGCCATGGGCGCATATTTCGTGCCGCAATGGATGCACGGACAGACCCTGCCCATGAAGACCTGGCGGCTGCGCCTGGAGCGTTCCGATGGCAGCCGGCTTACTTTCGCCCGGGCGCTGGCCCGTTACCTGCTCGCCCTGCTGTCGTGCTTCCTGCTCGGCCTGGGCTTCATCTGGGGCGTGCTCGACCGCGAGCGCCAGTTCCTGCATGACCGGCTGGCGGGAACGCGCATCCGGCTGGCAACCTAGCGCGTCCCTACCTTCGCTCTGCCCACCACATCATGAGGGCCGCGGCGGCCAGAAACACCGCGCTCGGCAGCATGGCGGAGAGAAACGGCTGCCAGTTCTGCAGCAGCCCCAGATGCGAGAACAGGCTGTTGAGCATGTGGAACAGGATGCCCAGCATGATGCCCGAGAACACTTTCACGCCCACCCCCCCGGCGCGGGTGTGGATGTAGGCGAAGGGCAGCGCCAGCGCCATCATCACCAGCACCGCCAGGGGATAGAACACCTTCTTCCACAGCGCGATCTGGTAGCGCTCGGCCTGCTGCCCGTTTTCCTCCAGGTGGCGGGTGTACTGGAACAGCGTCCAGGCCGACATGCGCTCGGGGACCACGAACAGCACCGTCAGGATATCGGGCGTGAGCGCGGAGGTCCAGGTCATTTCCGCAATGCGCTCCACGCTCGATCCCGTGGCGGAGAAGCGGGTGCGCACCACGTTGCGCAGTTCCCACTCATGGGCACCGCGGAACACGCCTCTTTCGGCGCTGGCGATGGACTGCAGGCGGTGCTCGGGATCGAACTCGAATATGCGCACTCCGGCCAGGGTGGTGTCTGGCCGCACCTCGCGCACGTTGACGAAGCGCGTCTCGTCCTTCACCCACAGGCCGCTGCGGAATTCCTGCGCCACCACGGCGCTCGTCTCGCGCAGCTTGAAGGCGCGCGCGGCGCGCTCGGCGAACGGCGTGACCAGCTCGCCGATCACGAAGGTGATGAGCACGAACACCAGGCCCACGCGCGCCAGCATGCCCGCGGCCTTCCAGGGCGACAGGCCCGAGCCGCGCATCACCGTGTATTCCGAATTGGCGGCGAGTTGCGACAGCGCGTACAGCGTGCCGATCAGCACCGCGATGGGCGCGAGCTCGTACAGGTGGCCGGGCGCCGAGAGCAGCACGAAGGCCAGGGCATGCTGCAGCCGGTAGTGGCCCTTGCCCAGGTCGCCCATCTCGTTGATGAGGTCGAAGAAGGCGAACAGGGCCAGGAACGCCACCGCCACGAACAGCGTGGCGCCGTACACCTCGCGGGCGAAATAGCGCCGTAGCGTGCGGCTGGAACGGCTCATCTGCAATGGGCGTTGGCTCATCAGCGCCGCCGCAGCGAAGGGCCCACGCGCAGGCGGCGCCAGAACAGGAACAGGAGCAGTCCGAGCATGGCGGCGTGGAACACCCACCAGCCGGTGAAAAACGACAGCCGCCCCTGCGACACCCACGCTTGCGCCATGCTGATGAGATTGGAATACACCATGTAGGTGAGCAGGGCGAAAATCAGGTTGATGGAGGTGCTGGCGCGCGGATTGACGAAGGACAGCGGGATGGCGAGCAGCACCAGATTCAGCGCCGACAGCGGCAGGCCGATGCGCCACAGCAGCTCGGCCAGGTTCTGGTCGCTGGGCTCGCGCACCAGCGCCAGCGTGGACAAGGCCTTGGGCGAAGACCGGCTGGTGGGCAGCTCGCCCTGCTCGATGCGCAGCGAATAGCGCTCGAACTCCATGACCCGGTAGTCGGCCTGGCCCGGCGTGCCCTGGTAGCGGCGGCCGTTGAGCAGCACGATGTAGCGGTCGCCGTTGGCCTCGGTGCGGCGCAAGCCCTTCTGGCTCACCATGATGCCCTGCTGGCCGTTGCTCATGGTGGAGATGAACACGTTCTGCACGCTGTTCTCGTCGCCGGCCACGCCTTCGACGAAGAACACCCGCTCGGCGGCTCCGGCCTCGCGGAACACGCCGGGCGAGACGCGCGACAGGTCGTCGCGGTTCTCCATCTGCCGCCGGTAGTCCTCGCTGTGGCCAACCGCCCAGGGTGAAAGGAGCAGCGACAGCAGCGCGATGACCAGCACGATGGGCACGGCAAAGGCGAGCACGGGGCGGATCCAGGCCGTGAGCGACAGCCCCGACCCGAACCAGATCACCATTTCCGACTCGCGGTAGCTGCGGGTGATGGCGATGAGGATGGAAATGAACAGGGTGAGCGACAGCAGCACCGGCAGGTAGTTGAGCGCCGAGAAGCCCAGCAGCGGCAGCACGCCCGAGGACAGCACCACCCCGCCCGCCGCCTGGCCGAGCAGGCGAATGAGCTGGGTGGTGAGGGTGATGGCGAACAGCGCCGAGAAGACCGCCAGCGCGAGGGTGCTGAATTCGCGCAGCAGGGCGCGGCGAAAAATCACCATCGAGGGACGCCAGGCAGGGGTGCGCGAAAAGGAGAAAGGCGGCGGGCCATTTTGACGCAGCCTGGAATGCGTGGATAATCAGCCGTCGACGATTTTCTTCAGCCCATACTCACTCGAGGATGCCTCGTGGAATTTAGCACAAAACACCTGTCGCCAGAGAGCTGCCAGACTGACTGCGTGGTTGTCGGCATCCACGAGGCGCGCGCCCTCGGCGCGGCGGCGCAAAGCCTGGACCGCGCTTCGAAAGGGGCCGTCAGGGAATGGCTGGCCAACGGCGACGCGGAGGGCAAAACCGGCTCGACGCGCATGCTGTATGGCCTGCCCGGCGTCGAAGCCAAGCGGGTTCTCCTGGTCGGACTTGGCGACGCCAAGAAGCTCGATGCGCGCAACTGGCTGACCGCGGTGCGCTCCGCGGTGTCGGCGGTCTCGGAGTCAGGCGCCAAGAACGCCGTGTTCTTTCTGACCGAGGCCCCTGTGCAACGCCGCGACGCGGCCTGGAAGGTGCGCCAGTTCGCCATGGCCGCCGCCGAGGTGCTATACCGCTTCGACCAGATGAAAAGCACCAAGCCCGCGCCGCGACCGCTGGCCAAAATCACCGTGGGCGTGCCGGCGAAGAAGGACGCGCCCGGCGCCGAGAAGGCGCTGAAGGAAGGCCAGGCCATCGCGGCCGGCATGTCGCTCACGCGCGACCTGGGCAACCTGCCCGGCAACGTGTGCACGCCCTCCTACCTGGCCGAGCAGGCCGTGCGGATGGCGCGGCAGTGGAAAATCGAGTCGCAGGTGCTGGAACAGGCCGACATGCAGAAGCTCGGCATGGGCTCGCTCTTGTCCGTGACCAAGGGCTCGCGCCAGCCGCCCAAGTTCGTCATCCTGCGCTACTTCGGCGCCCCGCGTAAGGAGAAACCGGTGGTGCTGGTGGGCAAGGGCATCACCTTCGACACCGGCGGCATTTCTCTCAAGCCCGGCCCCGAGATGGATGAGATGAAGTTCGACATGTGCGGCGCGGCCAGCGTCATCGGCACGCTGCGCGCCGTGGCCGAAATGAAGCTGCGCCTCAACGTGATCGGCCTCATTCCCACCTGCGAGAACATGCCCGACGGCGCGGCCAGCAAGCCCGGCGACATCGTCACCAGCATGTCCGGCCAGACCATCGAGATCCTCAACACCGACGCCGAGGGCCGTCTCATCCTGTGCGACGCCCTCACCTACGCCGAGCGCTACGAGCAGCGCGCGGTGGTGGACGTCGCCACGCTCACCGGCGCCTGCATCATCGCCTTGGGCCACACCTGCTCGGGCCTCTTCACCGAAAGCGAGGCCATGGCGCGCGACCTGCTGCGTGCCGGCGAGGATTCCTGGGACCGCGCCTGGCGCCTGCCGCTGTGGGAAGACTACCAGGAGGCGCTGAAATCCAACTTCGCCGACTTCGCCAACATCGGCGGACGCGCCGCGGGCAGCGTCACGGCGGCCTGCTTCCTGGCCCGCTTCACCAAGAAGTACGAGTGGGCGCACCTCGACATCGCCGGCACGGCGTGGAAATCGGGCAAGGACAAGGGCGCCTCGGGCCGGCCCGTGCCGCTGCTCACGCAGTACCTGATGAGCCTGGCGGGCAAGCGCTGACGGGCGGGTCCTGAATCTCATGACCCGCATTGATTTGCGCGTAACGAAAAAGGGGGAATACCCCCTTTTATATCCCCCACATCAGGGCGGGTCCTGAATCTCATGACCCGCATTGATTTTTATTTCAACGCCGGGGACAAGACCGAGTTCGCCTGCCGGATCGCGGCCAAGGCCTTCCGCCAGGACATGCGCGTGGCGGTGTTCGCGCCCGACGAAGCAAGCGCGCGCAAGGTGGACCAGTTGCTGTGGCTGGCGCCCGCCACCGGCTTCGTTCCCCACTGCCGTTCCACCAGTTCTGTGGCCCGCGAGACACCGGTGGTGATCGCCATGACCCAGGATGCCCTGCCCGAGGCCGAGGTTCTGATCAACCTGGACGGCCAGCCGCCCGCGGTGTTCGGCCGCTTTCCCCGCCTGGTGGAAATCGTCAGCGGCGACGACGCCGACAAGGCCGCGGCGCGCACGCGCTTTCG
>DATNCF010000707.1:0-5603 GCA_035571675.1 Burkholderiales bacterium
TGCGACGCGGCACTTGCCGGGGGGTAAGAACATCATGTGGTCGTCGGATTATCCGCACTCGGAATCCACGTTCCCCAACTCCAAGGACATGATCGCCAAGCTGTTTGCGGGCGTGCCGGAGCAAGAGAAGAACGAGATCATCTGCGGTCGCGCGGAAAAACTGTTTCACATCGGTTAGCGGCCGCGTTGGATCGGCCTCAAGGAGGACGTGCCGGCGCGCTACGCGGCGCGCGTGGCCGGGTTTCCTGGAGGCACGCCGTCATCCGTGGGCGTGTCAGCGAGCCGCCTGCTGGGAAAAACTGAATCCGTTGATACCGTTTCGATCTTACCGCTCGCGTCAGCGATATTGAGATTGCGTCCGGGCGGCAGCGGGGCACAAACTCGACATTTGCCGGTCTTTTGAGGAGGAGACATGCTTAAGGTTCGCGCTTTGTCAGCAGTGTGGGTGGCGGTCTGCATGCTTCTTTACGGGCTTGCGTTCGCGCAGGACTACCCCTCCAAGCCGATCCGGCTGCTGGTTCCCTTCCCCCCGGGCGCGGACACCGACCTCACGGCGCGGGTGGTCGGTTCCTGGTTGGACAAGCGCCTCAAGCAGCCGGTCATCGTCGAAAACCGCCCCGGCGCGGGCCAGATCATCGCCACGGACGTCATGCTCAAGGCGCCGCCCGACGGGCACACGCTGCTGTTCGCGGCGCATTCCATCGGATTCGTCGATGCGGTCATCAAGGCGACGCCGTTCGTGCCGCTGCGCGATATCAAGACCATCGCCATGGTGGCGGGCTCCGGCTACGCCGTGATTGTCAATCCTGAACTGCCGGTCAAGAACATGCAGGACCTGATCGGCTATGTAAAGGCCAACCCCGGGAAGCTCAACTGGGGAGATGCGTCGCCGTTTCCGGTCGCGGAGTTCGCCGACTTGAAAGCCAAGCAGGGCCTCAACTGGGTGAACGTGCCGTTCCCGGGCGGGGCGGCCGCCTTCACAGCCGTCCTTGCCGGCCAGGTCCAGGCCTACAACTCCAGTCCCACGCAAGCCCTGGATTCGCACCGCGCCGGGAAGGTGCGCATCATTGCTTACAGCGATTTGCAGCGGCACCCCCTGATTCCCGAGGTCCCAACGCTGAACGAGGGACCCGTGCCGGGCTTCACCGCGCGGTTCTGGTTCGGCCTGTTCGGGCAGAACGCTCTGCCGCGCGAGATCGTGAACAGGCTGAACGGCGAAATCCTGGAGATGCTGAAGGACCCGGACAGCCTGGCGCGCTTCCAGAAGTTCGGCTACCAGACCTATCCGCTGACCCCCGAGCAGGCGCAACGCGAGTTTGAGCGCGTGGCGAAGCTCAACGTCGAGGTCTACAAGAGCATCGGCATCAATCCGAATTGAGGAGCGGGCATGAACTCCATCGTGACCAAGAAGGACGAGCGCTACGACGAGATGTTCCAGGTCGAGAACGAGGTGCGCACCTTCGGCATGGAACTGATCGAAGACCCCTATCCGGCCTTCAAGAAAATGCTGTCCACGGCGCCGGTGATGAAGGGAACGCTGTCCGAGTGCATGGGCATGAAACCCGAAATGTCGGGCCATATGTACACACCCGGGTTGGCGTATTACACGGCGGTGAGTTTCGGCGCCGTGAACGACGCCTTCATGGACAACGAGACCTTCTCGTCCGATTTCTACAACGAGCCCATGCACGTCGGAGAGCACCTTGGCGACACCATCCTTAACATGGGCGGCTCGCGCCACCGGCGCTTTCGCGACGTCATCCAGGCGCATTTCCAGCCCGGCGCGGCCGTGAACTGGTGGGGCGAAAAAGTCATCAAGGGCCCGGTGGAGGAGTTGATTTCCTCCATCGAGAAAAAAGGCGCCTGCGACCTGAACGCCGATTTCTTCGCACGCCTGCCCATGCACGTGGTGACCGCGGGTTTCGGCCTTTCGGCCGAGCAAGGCCTGGATTTCCGCCATCACATGCAGAGCATGTTCACCCCTTCGGTGCCCGAGGCGGACAGGGCGCAGTCCATGAAAGCGGCGATAGCCATCCTGGACAGCGTCATCAGCGCAAGGCGCAAGGATCCCAAGGACGACATCATCTCCCGCCTCACCCAGGCGAGGCTCAAGCTGGACGATGGGAGTGAACGGCCGCTGGTCCAGCAGGAAATCATCGATTTCTGCCGGCTGATCGTGTTTGCCGGCGGCGGCACCACCTGGCGGCAGTTGGGCATCACCACGCTGGCGCTGCTGGACAATCCCGACCAGCTCGACGAGCTGCGGAAGGACCGTAGCCTGATCCCGAATGCCATCCTGGAATCGGTGCGCTGGCACCCCACCGATCCCTTGTTTCCGCGCAAGGTCACGCGCGACACCAAGCTGCAGGGCATGGAACTGCCCGCCGGGGCGGCGCTGCACCTATGCCTGGGCTCGGCCAACCGCGACCCGTCGCGTTGGGACGCCCCCGACAAGTTCGATATCCATCGACCCATGCAGCGCTCGCTCGCTTTCGGCACCGGCGTGCACTCTTGCCTTGGCCAGCACGTCGCCCGCCAGGAAATCGTCCTGGCGCTGAACGCCATCTTCGACCGCCTGCCCGATGTTCGCTGGGACGACACCAAGCCCAGGGGAAAGATCATGGGCGGGCTCATGGGACGGGGTCCGGGCCCGCTGCACGTGGTCTTTGGCTGAGGCACGTCCCATGCTGATGATCAAGGTGCGCAAGGACCTTTGCTGCGGAACGCGGCTCTGCATCAAGGCCGCGCCCGGCGTGTTTCGCCTGGACACCGAAGGCTACAACAAGAGCGACGGCCAACCGGTTGCGCAAGGCAAGGAGGACCTGGCCCGCAAGGGTGCGGCGGTCTGTCCTGAAAGCGCCATCGAGTTGGTCGAGGCCTCCGATCGGTGAGTGCCCAGGGGCTGGAGGATTTTTTCAAGACGCCGGAGGCGCCGGTCGTGGCTGACCGCAAGCGCGATTTCGGCCTCGCCGCGGCACGGCTGAAGGGCTGGCTGCAATCCAAGATGCCCTCAGCCCGGGTCTTGGAGTTGGGTGAGCTCGAGTACCCACGCGGAGCCGGCACCTCGAATGAGACCATCCTGTTCACGGCGCGATGGCAAGAGTCCGGGCGCGAAGTGAGCCGGCGCTTCGTGGCGCGGCTGCACCCGGGGGATTTTCAATTATTTCTCGATCCGGCGTTCGACCGGCAGATCCGACTCCTCCGATTGCTTCGAGACAAGGGCTGGGTGCGGGTCCCGAACGTGCTCTGGGACGAGGAGGATGCGTCGGTGCTGGGCCAGCCCTTCTTCATCATGGAACACGTGCCGGGCAGGATACCGGTCACTTTTCCCCAGTATAACGTCTCCGGTTTCCTCGCCGATGCTTCGGTGCCCGAACGTGAACGCGCCTGGCTCTCGGCCATGGATCAATTCACGCGCGTGCACCGCATTGCGGCCGCCGAGGTGGATTTCATGCTCCGGCCCGAATACGGCGCGACCGGGCTGGAAGATGAGTTGAACTATTGGTTCAAGGCCCTGGATTGGACGGGCGGCGGCAACATTCCCCCGCTGTATGTGGCGGCGAGGCAATGGCTGAGCGAGAACCTGCCCGCTTCGCCGCCCGAGGGTCTGTCGTGGGGCGACTGCCGCATAGGCAACATGATCTTCGACGACCGGTTCGAGGTGGCGGCAGTGCTCGACTGGGAACAGGCCAGCTTCGCGGGAGGCCTGCAGGACCTGGGCTGGTGGTTGGTGACGGACGAAATATTCAGCACCGGGCTCGGTGTGAAGCGCCTGGAGGGCCTGGGCACCCGCCGGCAGACCATTGACTTGTGGCAGGAGCGCACTGGCCAGAAGGTGCGGGATCTGCCCTGGTTCGAGGTTTTCGCGGCCTTCAAAGGCGCCATTCTGGCCATGCGCAAGTCCAGGCTCGAGCACAGGTTCGTCGCCGGGAGCAACGCGGGCAACAACGTGTTCTCGCGATTCCTGGCGGCTCGCCTCGATCAAGAGCCTCCCGCCGACATGGCGTGAACTGTCGAAAAGGCAAATGGAAAATCCGGCCCCCACCGATATCGAGACGGCTTTGTCGCCTGAGTGGCTGACCAAGGCGCTTGCGACACGCTATCCGGGCGCGCGCGTGGCCTCGGTTGCCGTGGTCGAGACCTTGAAGACCATGGCGACCAAGGTGAGGTTCAAGGTCGACTACGCAGCCGGCGCGCCGGCAAGCGCCCCTCGGGATTTCTGCATGAAGGGGTTCTTCGGCGCGGACTCCGCCGCGAACTTGGCCTCGGGCGCCTCGGAAATGGAAGCGCGCTTCTACCTCGATGTGGCTCCGACGGTTTCGGTCACGGCGCCCGCTTGCGTTTATGCCGGCATCGATCCTGCCAATCGCCACGGGCTGATTTTGATGCGCGACCTGACGGCGGCGGGCGCGAGGTTCCTCACCGCCCTGGAGCCCTATTCCCGCGACCAGGCGCTCGGCACCCTGGACCAATTGGCGCGGCTGCACGCCCGGTATTGGGACGGCGGCGGGCTCGACGCGCGGCCGTGGCTCACGTCAAAACTCGATTTTTTCGCAAATTACCAGGCAGTGCCGGCCGACCGGTTGCAAAGCCTGCTCGAGGGCCGGCGCGGAGAGCCGCTGCCCGCCGGCATAAAGAATGGCCAGCGCATCTACCGCGCCATCCGCGCGCTGCATGATCGCGGCAAGCACGCTCCGGGTTGCGCCATCCACGGCGATGCGCACGCCGGGAACGTGTTTGAAACGGCGCAAGGGCAGGGCCTCATCGACTGGCAGTTGCTGCAGCGGGGCCACTGGGCGCTGGACGTCGCCTACCACATCGGCGCCGTGCTGCCCCCCGAGGAGCGCGCGCGGACCGAGCGCGAACTGATCGAGCATTATCTCAGCCGGCTTGAGGCACATGGCGCGAAGGCGCCGCGGTGGGAACAAGCCTGGCTCGATTACCGTTGCCACCTTGTTTATGGCTATTACTTATGGGGTATCACGCAGCGCGTGGTGGAGCCGGTCATCAACGAGTTCACCAGGCGCCTTGGATCGGCCGTGGCCGAACACGATACATTTGCCCTGCTCGGCGTGCCTTGAATCGTTCGGAGAAGGCTTTATGAAACGGTAGCCCTGATCGCGGACAAGATCGCCGCGCACGACCGGGCTCACTGGCAGCCGATGTTCGAGGCACCTACGGCGAACACACCGACCGCGTTCTCAGGGCGCGGCATTCGATGCACGGACCATAGCCGGCCTGAAGTCGCGCAAAGTGATCGTCGGCGGGGGATGTCCCCTGAAGCGTCAGGTCCTTGCCCATTTCCATCCACATACATGGAACACGTGGGCAGTCCCGTATAGAAGTATCACGTATGGGGAGGCTGTTCCGGCAACGATAAAACCCCTGTCAACAAACGGGAACGATCAACAATAGCCGCACGAGGAGGAGCATGCACCGGCTCGAACAAGACTATGGCCAGGATCCGCATGGTGTAGCGGACTGGAACAAAGTGGTCGACGTCGAGCTGCGGATCCCGTCGCTGATCGCCCATTTCGAGAAATACGGGGATGCAGAGCTCATTGTCTTCGACGACGACCGGCTCAGCTATCGGCAAGCGGCCG